>JBMNUW010000082.1:0-13378 GCA_050946475.1 Prevotella sp. | reverse complement strand
AATAATTCATAAACCAAAGGGCAACCCGTTGGTTTTTTCAAGAAAAATTTAGTACTAAAGTCGAATTGAAGGGTTTTTCAAAAGTTTTTTAGCGTTAAATTTATAAAATGCTTCCGACTTTCTAATTGATTTCCGTAATTTTGTAAAACATAAAAGAAACATTATGAAAATAGGATTGTTCGTTCCCTGTTATGTCGATGCTCTCTACCCAGAGGTAGGAGTTGCGACCTATAAGTTACTCCGGTCTCTCGACCTGGATGTCAGCTATCCTGAGAAGCAGACCTGCTGTGGTCAGCCTATGGCGAATGCCGGATTTGAGCGGATGGCAAAGCCTCTTGCAAGTAAGTTTGAGGAACTCTTCGAGGGTTACGATTATGTGGTTGCTCCTTCGGCGTCCTGCGCTGCATTCGTTCGTTGCAACTATCCTCATCTGCTGCCGTCTGACCATAAATGTGAAGTAGCTGCTCGTACAACCGATATTGTTGAGTTCCTACACGACGTGATGAAAGTGCGATCCCTGCCAGGGTCTTTTCCCCATGTGGTGAGTGTACATAACAGTTGTCATGGTGTGCGTGAGTTGGGTCTTTCTTCTCCTTCAGAGGAACATATTCCTCCATTCAACAAGATTATTGACCTGCTGAGTCTTAAGCAGGGTATCACGATTCGTGAGCCAGAACGAAAGGATGAATGCTGTGGATTCGGTGGTATGTTTTCTGTTGAAGAACCAGATGTGTCAATTCGTATGGGTGAAGATAAACTTCGGCGACACATGGCTACTGGAGCGGAATACATTACAGGTCCCGACTCATCTTGTCTGATGCATCTCGAAGGCATAGCTCGTAGAGAGCAATTGAATATAAAGTTCATTCATGTGGCGCAGATTCTTGCTGCTGGGTTATAATTCTTTATCAACATGAGTACAGTTCATTCTATGAAAGCACATGAAGTGCTGAAGAACAAAGAGAAAGTGGATCGACACGACAAGACGTTTTGGTCTTTGCGTGAAAAACGTGACCAGATGGCTCAACAATTGCCAGAATGGGAATCGCTACGCGAACATGCTTCTGCCATCAAACGCCACACCATTACTCACTTGGCCGACTATCTGGAACAATTTTCACATCAGCTGGAACAACGTGGGGTAATTATTCATTGGGCAAAAGACGCCAATGAACTTAACGAGATGGTTTATGGCATCTTGGAAACCCATAAAGTGACGAAAATGGTCAAATCGAAATCCATGCTTACAGAAGAGTGTGGACTGAATGATTATCTTCAAGCACGGGGAATCGATGTCGTGGAGACCGATCTTGGGGAACGCATCTTGCAATTAATGAAGAAGAAACCCGCCCATATTGTAGTACCTGCTGTTCATATAACCCGTGAAGAGGTAGGCAAGACATTTGAAGAAAAAGGTATTTCGAAAGAAAAAGGTAATTACGATCCCACTTATCTCACCTATTGTGCTCGTTTGAGTCTGCGTCAGGAATTCATGGATGCCCAGGCAGGACTTACAGGCTGCAACTTCGGTGTGGCCAAGACCGGAGACATCGTGGTATGTACCAATGAGGGAAATGCGGACATGTCGACTTCCATGCCCAAGCTACATATCGTTACGATGGGCATTGAGAAACTGGTTCCTGACTATGAGTCGCTCGCCGTCTTCCAACGTCTGCTTTGTCGATGCGGGACGGGACAACCTACCACCACTTACACATCGCATTTCCGTCAAGCCCGCCCAGGAGGAGAAATGCACGTGGTACTGCTAGACAACGGACGTAGCGACACACTGGGCAATCCTGACCACTGGGAAACACTGAAGTGTATTCGCTGCGGAGCTTGTATGAATACGTGTCCTGTTTACCGTCGTTCCACAGGTTACAGCTATACATATTTCATTCCCGGGCCCATCGGAGTGAATCTAGGCATGCTAAACAATCCGACAAAATATTCCGACAACGTATCGGCTTGCTCTCTCTGTCTTTCTTGCGACAAAGTATGTCCTGCAAAGGTAGATCCGGGTTCGCAGATTTATTATTGGAGGCAGCAGTTAGAGCATCTGGGGAAGGCCGACCCACTGAAAAAGTTTATGTCCGAAGGTATGGAATGGCTTTTTGATCATCCTTCACTTTTCGAAACTACGCTTCGCTTTGCTCCACTGGCCAATTACGTACCCGAGGCACTTACTCATTATAGTCATCTCAATCCATGGGGTATCGGTCATGCTAAGCCTGTATTTGCTAAGGAGAGTTTTCATCAAATGTGGAAGAAAGGAGACGTTCAGAAATGAAAAAGGAAGAATTATTCGACAAGTTACGCAAAAATACCAGCCGTCAGTACGACATGCCCGACATGGATATAAACGCCATCCATTATGACGATACACTCGCTACTTTCACTAAGATGACGGAATCTGTAGGAGGTCGTGTTGTCAGGGCTCGAAAAACGGAAGACCTTCGCCAGATTATCACCGGGTTATATCCTGATGCAAAAGTATTTGCTTCAAACCTGCCTTTCATTTCATTCGCACAACTCAACCCCGATACCGTAGCCGAAGCTGCGGACCTCAATGGTACCGACGTGGGCATCGTGCAAGGTACGGTTGGTGTTGCTGAGAATGCGTGTATTTGGGTACCTCAAACCATGAAAGAAAAGGCCGTGATGTTTATTTCCGAATATCTCGTCATCCTGCTGGACAGTCAGGCTGTCGTGGACAATATGCACGAGGCCTATAAGCGTATCGAGATGGATCCACGCTATCAGTTCGGCACCTTTATCAGTGGTCCTTCAAAGACCGCAGACATAGAGCAGGCTCTCGTGATGGGTGCTCAGGCAGCTCGCGGCGTTACCGTGATACTTCTGGAGTAGAGAGCGAGATTTGGGCAATTTCATGAAACATATAGGCGAAATCATCCATCTTCAAAAAATAACCGATCCGCGCGGCAATCTTATTGTTGCACAGGCTCACGAGCGAATACCATTTGACATTCGACGTGTCTATTGGGTGTCTGACGTACCGGGGGGAGAAAGTAGGGGAGGACATGCACACAAAAGTCTTTGTCAGTTTGTCGTAGCAGCCAATGGTTCTTTCTCTGTGACCCTCGACAATGGGCACGAGAAGGAAACTTTTCTATTGAACCATCCTTGGCAGGGTCTTCTAATCAAACCCGGAACATGGCGTACGCTCGACGACTTCTCGTCAGGGGCTGTATGTTTAGTTCTAGCTTCCGAGGACTACAACGAGGAAGACTATATCCGCGACTATGATGAGTTCCTTTCTTATGTAAAAATAAAAGAGACAAAAAGGGACCCGTGAAAGCATATTCGAAACTTGCGATATCCTGAGGTATATGTGGACGACCGAAATTCTTCTATGGGAAGGATAAAAACACTTTTATTTTATGCAACAACAAAAATGAGGAATGAGCGGCAATGAATTCGAGATAAGACGCTACACTTCAGCTGATGCGGAGATGTGGAACAGATTTGTGGAAAGGTCAAAGAACGGAACTTTTCTTTTTGACCGTCGGTACATGGACTATCACAAAAGTCGATTTCACGACCGTTCCTATCTTTTTTTTCGTCACGGGAAGTTAGTTGCACTACTTCCTGCCAACGATCAAGGTGAGGGCATACTCGTGTCACATGCCGGATTGACTTATGGGGGACTTGTCACTGATACGAGCTTCACTGCCGAACAGTCAATCGATCTCTTTACCCAATTCTGTGGCTTCCTGCGAAAAGAAGGCGTACAGAAGGTGATTTATAAGGCTATTCCTTGGATTTATCATCGAATGCCTGCAGAGGAAGATCTCTATGCTCTCACACAGGTCTGTCATGCAAGATTGGTTATCAGAGAAATATCCTCCACTATAAGCTTTCTCAGGCGCAAACCCTTTAATGAAAGCCGTAAAAGCGGAATCAGAAAAGCTGAACGTTCAAACATTGTCTGCCGAGAGTGTAATCAATGGGAAGTTTTCTGGCATATTCTTGATAATAACCTGAAGAAACGCTATCATGTTCATCCCGTGCATACTCTTGAAGAACTGTGCATGCTTCACAAACGCTTCCCTGATCGCATTCGCCTTTTCATGGCCTATAGAGATAACAAACCTCTCGGAGGCACCGTTATTTATGATTTAGGACAGGTGATTCACACGCAATATATCTCTGCCACTCAAGAAGGAAAGTCTGTAGGTGCGCTCGATGCACTCTTCGACTATATAATAAATAAGGTGTATGCCGAGCGGTCACTTCATGAACTGCAAGAAAGTAAGTCTGTAGGCGATATTCCAATCTATTTCGATTTCGGAAAGTCCACTGAAAAACAAGGAAATTTCCTCAATCGATCATTAATTTTCCAGAAAGAGGGATTCGGAGCGAGAGGCGTCTGTTATGATACTTACGAATGGACGTTAAATTGATATTAAAAACCGTGCCAGGTTTTAACCAACAAGTTTCATCATGGAATCTTCAATACCATTTTCTATTCCTTATCTTTCTCTACAACGGGTTACAGCAATGCACCAAGAAGAAATTCTGCAAGCAGTAACAGATGTCGTGAATAGTGGCTGGTATCTCCGCGGAGAAGTAACACGACAATTCGAAGAGGACTATGCACGTTACATTGGAACTCGTTATTGCGTTGGCTGTGGCAACGGTCTCGATGCTTTGCGTCTCATTTGGAGAGCCTATCTGCAGTTAGGGCGTATTCGGAAAGGCGATGAAGTGATAGTTCCAGCCAACACCTATATCGCCTCCATCCTCTCAATTACGGATAGTGGATTGAAGCCTGTTTTGGTAGAGCCTGACTTGAAAACTTTGGAAATTGACGACCGGCTTATAGAACAAGCTATCACTCCTCGTACACGTGCCGTACTTTTGGTACATCTTTACGGACGCAATGCCTGGACACCTCACGTTGCTGAGCTTTGTCGCAATCATCATCTTCTGCTTGTGGAAGACAATGCTCAAGCCCATGGCTGCAAAGTGAAGGTGAATGGAACTTTTCGACATACGGGAGCCTTGGGCGATGCCGCAGCTCACAGTTTTTACCCTGGAAAAAACTTAGGAGCTCTTGGTGATGCCGGTGCAGTTACAACCAATGACGTTTCATTGGCCAAGATGGTGCGTGCCTTAGGCAATTATGGCTCGTCGGAAAAATATGTCTTTCCTTACCAAGGTCTGAATAGCAGGATAGATGAAATTCAAGCTGCCGTGTTGAAGGTAAAATTGAATTATCTCGATGAAGAAAATGAAAAACGGCGAAACATAGCACACTATTATAATGAAAAGATAGCTGGTTCCTGTATCTGTAGGAACAATGGTTCTATAAAAATGCTATTACCTTATAGCGACGATGAAAAAGGTAATGTTTTTCACATATTTCCTTTATTGACACCACATAGAGATTTTATCCGCAAGTATCTTGCAGAACGCGGTATAGGCACAGCTATCCACTACCCAATTCCGCCACATCATCAAGCATGTTATTCCGCCTGGAACAGCCTTGAATTACCGGTTACTGAGAAAATACATCGTGAAGAATTAAGCCTGCCTTGTAATCAGACTATGACTGATGCTGAAGTGGAAATTGTAGCTGAGACTGTAGCAAAAGCTTTCCGAACTTTAGAACAATAATTCGGAAAAATAGAATATTGCACAAAATCAATGATTGTGCAAAAGAGAAAAGAGGTGGTATAAAAAGGCAGAATGCCGGAAAATTTTGCACAGAATATTTGGGAATGTGCACCAATCATTGTAACTTTGCACAAAAATTTTGAATTTGTGCAATGGAACATATACCATCATTCAATTCCCTGTTACAACAAACGATAGCGGACAACTGGGATCGTGACGCGCTTACCGATTATCATGGCGCGACTCTCCAATATCACGACGTGGCACGGAAGATAGAGAAAATTCACATTCTCTTCGAGTATTCTGGTGTCCAGCCTGGTGACAAGGTAGCTTTGTGTGGTCGTAACAGTTCCATGTGGGCATGTGCTTTTCTAGCTTCTTTAACTTACGGAGCAGTTGCGGTTCCTATACAACACGAGTTTACACCTGAACAGGTTTACAACATAGTTAACCATTCTGAAGCTAAGCTTCTCTTTGTAGGCGACATCGTTTCAACGACCCTTAATTTTGACATGATGCCAAATCTTGAGGGTGTAGTCTATCTTCCTGATAATTCACTTCTAGTCTGCCGTACTGACAAACTTACTTATGCCCGTGAGCATCTGAATGAAATTTACGGGCAACATTACCCTAAGTACTTCCGTAAGGAGCATTTACATTATTATAAGGACAAGGCTGATGAACTGGCGATGATAAATTACACCAGTGGCACTACAGGTTTTTCCAAAGGTGTGATGTTGCCTTATCGCTCTCTTTGGAGTAATATTGATTTTCTTACCAAGGCAGTAGGTTCCAAATATGAGCACCATAGCTCCGTACTTGCTACGTTGCCTATGGCACACATGTATGGCTTGAGTTGTGAATTCCTGTTACAGTTCATGATGGGTAATCACATCTATTTCCTGACACGCTTGCCCAGTCCCACAATTATTCAAAAAGCATATTCCGAAGTACATCCCTCGATTATCATCGCTGTTCCTTTGGTGATTGAAAAAATTGTACGAAAAATCATTTTCCCACAGTTCAACACTCCGCGTCTTCGCATACTTATGAAGATGCCGGGGATTGGTAAGAAGGTACGTGATTATATCCGTCAGCAAGTAATGGATATTTTCGGTGGAAAGGCATACGAAATAATTGTCGGAGGAGCCGCTATCAATAAGGAAGTAGAAGAATTTCTCACGTCTATTGATTTCCCGATAACGATGGGTTATGGTACTACCGAAACAGGACCAATGATTACCTTTAGCGACTGGCACGACTTCAGCAGTGGAACTTGCGGGACCTGTGTCGATCACATGCAGCTTAGAATCCAGAGCCGTGACCCTGAGCATGAGCCAGGAGAAATTCTTACGAGAGGTCTGAACGTGATGCAGGGATACTTCAAGAATCATCAGGCTACGAAAGCAGTACTCGATGAAGACGGATGGTTTCATACAGGCGACCTTGCTACCATTGATGACAGTGGCCATGTATTCATTCGCGGCCGTTCTAAAAACATGTTACTCGGCTCCAATGGTCAGAATGTATATCCAGAAGAGATAGAAGACAAGCTCAATTCTATGGCGCTGGTTAACGAAAGTATTGTTGTACAGCGGGGCGATAAGCTTGTAGGTCTGGTGCATCCTGACTTTGAGGAGGCTAAGACTCTCGGATTCACACAGAAAGACTTGTCTGACATCATGGAACAAAACAGAAAGGAACTAAACACTCAATTGCCACCCTTCTGTAAACTTAGCGCCATTCGCCTTCAAGTTGAAGAATTCGAAAAAACTCCAAAGAAATCAATAAAACGCTACCTATACAATAACCTCGACGCGTAAAAAGTCGTCGTGAAGTGATAAGTTGATTGAAAACTATTATTTACAGCAGAAAATAAGCTATTATGGAAACAATACCCAGTCTAAACCAACTAATAGAAAAAGCTATTACAGACCATTGGGACCGCGACTCTCTGACTGATTTTAAGGGGGCCACTCTTCAATATCACGACGTTGCACGTAAGATCGAAAAGCTGCACATCATGTTTGAAAGTTCAGGAGTGCAGAGGGGAGACAAGGTAGCTCTTTGTGGCCGCAATAGCGCTGCTTGGGCGGCTGCCTTTCTTGCCATCTTGACATACGGTGCCGTAGCTGTGCCTATCCTACATGAATTTACAGCTGAACAGATTCATAACATTGTAAATCATTCTGATGCTAAACTACTCTTTGTAGGAGACGTTGTGTCGACAGAAATTGATGCCACCAAGATGCCGGGACTTGAGGGTATTATCTATATCCCAGACTATTCACTTGTACTTTCGCGTACCGACAAATTAACTTATGCACGTGAACACCTCAATGAAATTTTTGGCAAACGCTATCCGAAATATTTCCGTAAGGAACATGTGAATTATGTTAAGGACGTAGCTCCCGATGATCTGGCACTTATTAATTATACGAGTGGTACCACGGGATTTTCTAAGGGTGTTATGATTCCTTATCGAGCTCTGTGGAGTAATTACGATTTTGCAGAATCCGTGCTTGGAGCCTCCCTCAAGCCTGGTGACAACGTCATCAGCATTCTGCCAATGGCACATATGTATGGCATGTCTTTCGAATTTCTATTTGAATTCCTTCATGGCTGTCATATATTTTATCTCACCAGAGTTCCTTCGCCTGCAATCGTTGCAGATGCTTTTTCTACAGTCAAGCCACGCGTTATCGTCTCCGTTCCGCTTATCGTTGAAAAGATTATCCGCAAGAAAGTGTTTCCAAAACTTCAAGACACCAAGTTGCGTCTGTTGCTAAAGATGCCTGGTATCAATCGTCGAATATTCGAACGTATATGTGAGGGAGTAAACAGGGCTTTTGGTGATAATTTCTATGAAGTTATCATTGGCGGAGCTGCCTTCAATCAAGAGATTGAAAATTTTCTTCATCGCATAGGATTTAGATATACTGTCGGATATGGTGCCACAGAGTGTGCTCCCATTATTTGTTATGCAGACTACAAGACTTATCGGCCTGGTTCATGCGGAAAAGCTGTTGTTCACATGGAAGTAGAGATAGACAGTCCTGATCCTGAAAACATACCAGGTGAAATTCTTGCTCGTGGAATGAACATAATGTTGGGCTATTATAAGAATGAAAAAGCTACTGCCGAAACCATTGATAAAGAAGGATGGTATCACACTGGCGATTTAGGAACGATGGACGCTGACGGCAATGTCTTTATCAAAGGTCGATTAAAGAACATGCTGCTTGGTGCAGCTGGTCAGAACATCTATCCTGAAGAGATAGAGGATAAGCTCAATTCCATGTCTTTAGTCAACGAAAGCGTGGTTATTCAGGATGGAGAAAAACTTGTCGGTCTTGTCTATCCAGATTTTGACAGTGCAAAACAACTTGGCTTCAACCGTGACGATTTAAACAATGTGATGGAAGAAAATCGAAAGCAACTGAATGCCGAGATGCCGTCTTATTGCCATCTCACACGTATAGAAATCCACGATGAGGAATTTGAAAAAACGCCAAAACGTTCCATAAAACGATATCTCTACATGAAATAAAGGCTTATGGGGATTGTTTAAAACAATAATCTTGTTGAATAGATGCTAGATAATAGAAAAAAGGGACATTTTTCCGATAACGGAAAAATGTCCCTTTTTGATTACACAGGTTTACGCTTTTTCTTCGTCATCAAAGACAGAAGTGAGTTTTTCGTCAAACGTCTCCAAACCTTTAATAGTGCAGATGCCACGAAGGAAAATCATTACAACATTACGGTGCAGGTGAACAATGCTGTAACGCTTATAAAGCTGATGAGACATGATGTAATCCATGGCAGCATTTCCTATTTCAGACATCAACTTATAGTCAATGTCATTTCTGAAGAAGCCCTGACGTATGCCTTCTTCAAAGAATCTCTGATGAACCACCTGACGCTCCTCATTTTGTTTACGAAACCATTCGGTAACACGTGGAAACTTGTGAAGGTCAGAGAAATAGGACGGCGACATACTGCAGATATTCCGCATCTTGATACGATAGAATTCCAATATATTATCTATCACATTTCTGTTCTGCTCAAAATAAAGACTCATGTGACGATCAAATTCGTAGAACTCTTTCTTACTCGTTTCAAGAAACAATTCCTCCTTGTTAGTGAAGATTTCATACATCGTCCGTTTAGATATAGAAAGTATCTTGGCGATGTCATCCATCTTCACCGCTACGACACCATGCTTATAAAACTCATGTTGCGCCGTTTCTATAATTCGCACCCTCAATTGTCTGCGGTATTCAATGGGACTTGTTGATTTTTGCATGAATATACAGTTGATGCTTCTCTTTTCGTTTGACTTGAATTATTTTCTGTGCAAAGTTACAAAAAAAGAGTAAAACCGTATAGTAATTTAGAGTTTTTTCTTATCTTTGCATCTAGTTGAAGAATGATAAGGATATAATAAATTTCTTTAAACAAAACAGTTAGTATGGTTAAGATTACAAAAGAAGCCGCCCTGCAATATCATCAGGGCACGCGGCCGGGCAAGGTGGAAGTGAAACCTACCAAGCCTTACAGAACACAGACCGACTTAAGCCTGGCTTATTCACCTGGCGTGGCCTATCCTTGCCTCGAGATTCAGAAATCTCCCGACGATGTATATAAATATACGGACAAGGGAAATTTGGTCGCCGTTATCTCCAATGGTACCGCAGTACTCGGATTGGGTGATATTGGTGCCATGAGCGGTAAACCCGTCATGGAGGGCAAGGGGCTACTTTTCAAGATATACGGTGGTATTGATGTCTTCGACATTGAAGTTGACGAAAAAGACCCGGTTAAGTTCTGCGAAGCTGTTGAGAAAATAGCTCCGACATTCGGAGGTATCAATCTTGAGGACATTAAGGCGCCTGAGTGCTTCTACATTGAGGATCGTCTGAAAAAGAATCTTGACATTCCTGTAATGCATGACGATCAGCACGGTACAGCCATTATTTCCGGTGCCGGACTCATTAATGCACTGGAAGTTGCAGGCAAAAAAATTGAAGATGTCCACATCGTTGTCAATGGTGCCGGTGCCGCAGCTATCTCTTGTACCAAGCTCTATGTGGCTTTAGGTGCTCGCAAGGAGAATATTCTCATGCTTGATTCGAAGGGCGTTATTACTTCGGACCGTGACAACCTGACAGAACAAAAGAAACTTTTCGCCACCGACCGTAGAGATGTACATACTTTGGCCGAGGCCATTAAGGGTGCTGATGTGTTCGTTGGATTGTCAAAAGGTAATATTCTTACACAAGACATGGTTCGTTCAATGGCTAACAACCCAATCGTTTTTGCCCTTGCAAACCCGGTGCCTGAGATTACTTATGAAGACGCAATAGCAAGTCGTCCTGACGTACTCATCTCAACAGGTCGTTCTGATTATCCCAATCAGATTAATAATGTTATCGGCTTCCCTTATATCTTCCGTGGTGCACTCGATGTTCATGCGCGTGCCATTAACGAAGAGATGAAGCTTGCTGCAGTAAAAGCCATTGCTGACCTTGCAAAGAAAGATGTACCTGACATCGTCAATGAGGTATATCATGTCAATGATCTCACCTTCGGACCTAAGTACTTCATTCCCAAGCCCGTAGATCCACGACTAATTACCGAGGTTTCGGCTGCTGTCGCTAAGGCAGCCGTTGATAGTGGTGTTGCTCGTACTCCCATTACTGATTGGGATGCCTACAAAGACCACTTGCGCCAGTTGCTCGGTCAGGAGACTAAACTCACTCGCACCCTTCACGCAACTGCAGCTCTTCATCCACAGCGTGTAGTGTTTGCAGAAGGCGGACATCCCACCATGATGAAGGCTGCCGTACAGGCTCGTCAAGAGGGAATTTGCAAACCCATCCTGCTGGGCAATCCTGATCGTCTAAACCGTTTGGCAAACCGTTTGAAACTGGATTTAACCGGTGTAGAAATCGTCGATATGCGCGCAGACAAAGAGCAAGGACGACGCGCTACCTACGCTAAGCATCTCGCTGAAAAGCGTGCACGTCAAGGCTATACTTTCGAAGAAGCTTATGACAAGATGTATGAGCGTAACTATTTTGGTATGTCAATGGTAGAGCAGGGAGATGCTGATGCTTTCATCACCGGACTTTACACCAAATACTCCAACACCATCAAGGTGGCTAAGGAGGTCGTAGGTATCCGGCCTGAATACAAGCACTTTGCTGCGATGCACATACTGAATACCAAAAAAGGTATCTATTATATTGCCGACACGCTCATCAATCGTCACCCGGACGAAAATGTGCTTTATGATGTGGCACGCCTTGCTGCTCATTCCGTTCGCTTCTTCAATGAAGAGCCCCGCATTGCCATGATTAGCTATTCTAATTTTGGTACCGATGAGATTGGATCTCCGCTCAAGGTTCACCAGGCTGTAGAGAAACTGCAACATGATTATCCGGATTTGATTATTGATGGTGAAATGCAGGTCAACTTTGCACTTAATCGCCAGTTGCGCGATGACAAATATCCCTTCTCTAAACTTAAGGGGAAAGATGTCAATACACTCGTGTTCCCGAATATGAGTTCTGCAAATGGCAGTTACAAACTTCTACAGGCCCTCGATCCAGATGTAGAGACTATTGGCCCGATTCAAATGGGACTTAATAAGCCTATCCACTTTACAGATTTCGAAAGTTCTGTGGCTGATGTGGTTAACATCACAGCCGTAGCTGTCATTGACGCCTATGTTGAGAAGGTGAAGTCACAGCAAAAATAAGTTCAGAAAATGTTGTTATTAATATAGTTGATAAAAGCCCGGCAGAATCTTGTCGGGCTTTTTTCTTACTTGCTTTATAGTGGAGATACTTATTGTAGGATTTCACCTGCTTTATACAGCTAGTCTTCAATCTATTTTTTTATGTCGAAAGCAGAATATTCGTATAAATAATTTTCACTCCCTTCATGCCATCAATTCTTTAAGCTCAAGAGATAAATTCTATAATTACTTCCTTTGCTAATCATGAACACAACTGACTCTTTCGCCGTTTTATAAATAGCCTGAAGAAAAAGAATTCCATTTCCTAATGCTAACCTGGATTATGTATGATTAAATCATGGCTTACAGTAGGCATCAAAGATGAAACAGTGCGACAATAATAAACCAAATTACCGGAACTAAAAGTGCTGGAAGGAGATTAAGAGTCTTGCAGTCTTTCAACTGCAGTAGAGACAGACCAGAAGCTGTAATAAGAAGTCCGCCGATAATAAGCAATTCTGCCATGAGAGCATTACTGATAGCAGAAGCGGAAATGATGGTGACAAGGTAGAATAGTCCTTGCCAGCAAAAGAGCACCGGCGCCGCCAGCAACATTCCGATGCCATAGGTAGAGGCAAAGACCGTAGACGACACAAGGTCGAGCGTGGCATTGGTGTAAAGAAAAGTATTATCTCCCTTAAGTGCGCTAATTACCGGGCCAAGCATGGAAAGCGGACCAATACAATAGAGGAGTATAGCCGTAGAGAGTCCCTCAGCCAAGCTCTTGCTGTTATCTTTTGAAGAATGATGCTCCACAGCCCTGCGGAATCTGCCGTCAATATCAAGACGCGTACCGATAACACCGCCGAGGGCTATGGCTACAATGAAAAGAACTGGATACTTGCTCTCTGACAGATGTGAGATAGTAGCATTTAATCCAATTGCCAGTGAAGCAAGTCCAAGTCCGGTGTAAAGTGTTTGCTTATATTTTTC
>JBMNUW010000081.1:0-13638 GCA_050946475.1 Prevotella sp. | reverse complement strand
TTCAGCGGAGAGAGAGGGATTCGAACCCCCGGTGCCTCTCAGCACGACGGTTTTCAAGACCGTTGTAATCGACCACTCTACCATCTCTCCAGTATCCTGCTCGAAAACGACTGCAAAGATACTTGTTTTAAGGGAGAATACTGCAAAAATATTCCGGTTTATGTTTAAGTTTAAATATTATTAACGATTGACGACTCGCTATCGGTCTCGTCTCCTCAGGCGCTTTGTCCCATAAGACTTCATCCTAAATAACCCGTCGCTTACAGACAATCTCTACTATAGAAGGACGGGATTACGCAAATAATCTACCGCTCATTGACAGTCTTTCCTATAATGGATTGAATATCGTTGATGGATAGAGCTTACAGGCTGTTTTTTACATAGAGAATGAAATCTCGCAATTACCTACCGTTTACTAATTACAGACGTTCTGCTCCGGAGTAGTTGGGCTGCAAAGTAACCGTGTCGCCATCCGTGCTTACTACTCACAGACGTTCTCCTCCGTAGAGGGCGAAGTATTTCCAAAGGGCTGTGGCGAGAGGGGCCTGACAAATCTCACCACTGAGAAGCATCTGCCAGACGTGTTCCTTGTCAATCTGGTAGACCTTGATGTCCTCCGTCTCGTCGAGGTGGCGACTCGAAGTGGGCTCAACGCCTTGTGCATAAAAGCTATACATCTTGTTGTCCTGCACGCCTCCCTGCGCATATTCCACAGCGAGTTGCCGCCACACACCGCCGCTGAACCCTGTTTCCTCTAACAGTTCACGCTTGGCAGCCTCAACCGGCTGTTCTCCTTCTTCTGCCACTCCTGCCGGAATCTCTGTCAGCATATCATGGATGGCATTGCGATATTGCCGTTCCAGCAGCAACTTGCCGTCAGTGGTCTCAGCCACAATGCAGACTACCGGTGAGAAGTGAAGATGATAAAAATTGTCATAAATCTTTCCGTCAGGCAATTTTACTTTCTCCACAAAAGCGTTAAAATGGGCTCTGTGGATAAAATTCTCTGAAGCAAGCACCGTCCATTTCTTGTTGCTGTCATTGAAGGTTACCGTCCTCAAGTCCTTTGTCATCCAGATGCTGGTCGCTGTATGTCCAGAATTTCCCACTTGATGGTCGATGGTCCGGAAGCCATTGTGCTCATACATCTTCACAGCTCCTGCCAGTTCAGGGAAGGTCTCCAAGTAGGCGGTCTGATAACCGAAAGCCACCGCCGACTGCAGTGCTTTCGCAAAGAGCCTGCTGCCAATTCCTTGTCCGCGCAGCCGCTTGTCCACGTAGAATTTCACTATCTCGCACCACCCTTCGGGCAGTCCTTCTGTGGGATAAACGCCGCAAGACCCTAAAACCTCTTTGCCGTCAACGGCTACCCATAGCTCGGCACGCAGTTGCCCGCTGAACTTTTCGAATTGGCAATCCGTGTCGGGGTCGTCATAAACTGTATGTTCTTTGTTCATGTCGAATTCATCGAAAGGTGAACGGATGATTTCGGCCAGACGCTTGTTGTCTTCTTTCCTGATACTTCTTATTTTAATCATGACTTTCGGATGGCTGAATGAATTTACATGGCAAAGTTAATGTTTTTAATGCTAAAACAATCAAATAGTCTATTATTGTTAGGTAAAATCTTCCTGTTGTCATTTAACAGAAAGGCTGTTTTATTGTGTTCATACCCTATAGAAAGGACATCCATTGAAAGGTTTCAATTGATATAAAAAGAGGCTGCCTCTAAAAGAAAGCAGCCTCTTGTAATGGAAAGGAACAATGTATGTGTTTGTCAGAAAGTTTATCTGTCCTTGAGACGGACGTATTCCTTCTGCGGCAGAATGTTCTTATAAGCCGGGCGGATGATACGGCGACCTTCGAAGTTCAATTCCTCAATCCGGTGTGCCGTCCAACCCACGATACGTGCCATGGCGAAGATAGGGGTGTAGATTTCCTGAGGCAGACCAATCATCTCATAGATAAAGCCGCTGTAGAAGTCGAGGTTGGCGCAGATGGGTTTTTTGCTCTTACGGAAGGCTGACACGCACTTGACGCCTTCCTGTTCGATGAGCTTGAGGAACTCATATTGTTTCTCCATGCCTTTCTCCTTAGCCAGTTCGCCGGCGAGGCGCTTGAGCTCCACGGCACGCGGATCGCTCATGGTATAGACCGCATGGCCGATGCCATAGATGAGTCCGGTCTTGTCGTAGGCTTCCTTGTTGAGCATTCGGTTGAGATAGGTATCTATTTCGTCGATGTTGGTCCAGTCGGAAATCTGTTCCTCAAGGTGGTGGAACATATTGATGGCCTTGATGTTGGCACCTCCGTGGAGCGGGCCTTTGAGAGAACCTATACCGGCGGCGATGCTCGAATAGGTATCTGTGCGGGTGGAAGACGTTACGCGCACTGTGAAGGTAGAGTTGTTACCTCCGCCGTGCTCAGCCTGGATGATAAGAAGCAAATCGAGCATACGTGCATCGAGTTCCGTATAGTCCTCATGCTTGAGCATGTAGAGGAAGTTCTCTGCGATAGTCTTATTCTCGCGAGGATGGCGAATATGAAGACTACGCCCTTGAACGGAGTGACGATAAATGTTATAGGCGTAGGCAATGATGGTAGGGAACTTGGCAATGAGTTCGATGGACTGCCGCATGAGATTGTCGCGCGATATATCATCAGGATTAGGGTCGAAGGTGTACATCTCCAACACGCAGCGTGCAAGGATGTTCATGATGTTCGAACCTTCCAAATCAATGATGTTCACGATGGTGCGGTGGTCCAGTGGCATATTCTCGTTGAGCAGTTCCTTGAAGGCTTCCAGTTCTTCCTCGTCAGGCAGTCTGCCAGAAAGGAGAAGATAGGCCACTTCCTCGAAGCCGAAGCGCTTTTCCTCAAGCAATGGTGATACGAGGTCATCGAGTTCATAGCCACGGTAGTAAAGTTTGCCTGGGCAAGGCTGCAAATGACCGTCCTTGTCGCGCTGGTAGCCGATGACATTACCGATGTTGGTGAGTCCCACGAGCACACCAGAACCGTCCTCGTTACGCAGTCCACGCTTCACGCCATATTGCTGAAAGGCTTCGGCTGGTATTTTGCAGGCATTTTTTACCTCATCGCTTAGCTTGTATATTAGATATTCTTTCTTCATAATTTTCCCTTTCTTTTTATGGAGTTTGTTGTGGCAAGGCTATCGTCTTCAGTAGTTCGAACGCCCATGTTACTGGTCGGGTCGTACTGTGGTGGATGCCATCACAGAACGAGTTGACCAGGCTGTGGGATGGAAAGGACGAAATGGAGGTGAACAGCCTTGGGGTGTTATAGATTTTCAACAAGCAGTTCGCCGAATCGACGGGTACCTACGGTTTGTCCGTTCTGCATGAAACGGGCGAGGTCATTGGTGGCGATGCCCTGTCCGAAGAGACGCTCCAAGGCAGCGGTGATTAATGCTCCAGCCTCTTGCCAACCCATATAGTTGAGCATCATCACAGCGGAGAGGATGATGCTGGAGGGATTCACGATGTCTTTTCCGGCGATGTCGGGAGCGATGCCGTGAGTGGCTTCGAAGATGGCGTGCCCTGTCTGGTAGTTGATATTGGCACCCGGTGCAATACCGATGCCACCCACCTGGGCAGCCAGCATGTCGGAAACATAGTCGCCGTTGAGGTTCATCGTGGCAATGACGGAATAGTCCTGTGGCTTGAGCAGGGCATTCTGCAGGAAGGCATCACAGATGCAGTCTTTGATGACGAGCTTGCCCGATTTCAGAGCGTCGCCGTACTCACGTTCAGCCAGTTCGTATCCCCATTTCTTAAATCCGCCTTCAGTGAACTTCATGATGTTGCCCTTGTGCACAAGAGTGACGCTGGACAAGTTGTTAGCCAAAGCATAGTCGATAGCTGCGCGGATAAGGCGTTCCGAACCTTCGCGAGAAACAGGTTTCACACCGAAGCCTGAAGTCTCAGGGAAGCGCACTTTGTTCACTCCCATCTCGTCATGGATGAAACGATAAAACTTGCGCGCCTCGTCGCTTCCGGCCTCCCATTCAATTCCGGCATAGATATCTTCAGTGTTCTCACGGAAGATGCACATGTCGACCTTCTCCGGATGCTTTACCGGACTGACAACGCCCTTGAAATAGCGCACGGGACGCTGGCAGACGTAGAGGTCAAGAGTCTGACGCAGTGCTACGTTTAGCGACCGGATACCGCCACCGACGGGGGTCATAAGCGGTCCCTTAATGCCCACTAGATACTGACGGAACGCGTCAATGGTGGCCTGAGGTAACCATTCGCCCGTTTTTTCATGGGCCTTGCCTCCAGCCAGTACTTCCATCCATTCGATTTTTCGCTTGCCGTCATAAGCTTTGTCCACGGCGGCATTGACCACCTGCTGCATCACGGGAGTCACTTCACTGCCCACGCCGTCGCCTTCGATAAAAGGAATGGTAGGGTTGGAGGGTACTTGCAGTACCTTATCTTTGGTAATCTTCATAATCTTTCGGTCATTTATTATTTGTCGCCCGATGCATGTTTTTGAGGTATCATCGTGGCGACTTATTATTTATGTTTCTGCGTTGTCATGGCAGATATTTGGAATCGGACATGTCCGGCTTACTTATGCGTTGACATTGAGCGCCGACCCTGCCTTGAACCATGCTATCTGAGTGTCGTTGTAGGTGTGCTCGGCCTCAAACTGGTCAGTGGTGCCGTTCTTGTGGTGAAGCGTCACAGTGAGATGCGAACCGGGCTTAAATTGGTTCAGTCCCGTGACGTCAATACGGTCGTCTTCCTGCACCTTGTCGTAATCGTTTTTGTTGACAAAGGTGAGGGCAAGCATTCCCTGTTTCTTCAGATTGGTCTCATGGATGCGGGCGAAGCTCTTTGCCAGGATGACACGAACGTTGAGGAAGCGGGGCTCCATGGCGGCATGTTCGCGTGAGGACCCCTCACCATAGTTGTCTTCTGCCACGACAATGCTGCCCAGCCCGTGGGCCTTGTAATCCTTTGCGGCGGAGGATACCTCCTTATAGTTGCCGTCGAGCTGGTCCTTCACCTTATTGCTTTCGCCGTTGAAGGCATTGACGGCTCCCATGAGCAGATTATTGGAAATGTTTTCCAGATGACCGCGGTATTTCAGCCATGGCCCTGCCATTGAGATGTGGTCGGTAGTACACTTGCCTTGCGTTTTGATGAGTAGTGGCATGTCAGTAAAGTCATTGCCGTTCCAGGGGGCGAAAGGCTCTAATTTCTGCAGACGTTCGGAGTCGGGGCGAATAATGACTTGTACATCTGTATTATTGTCGGAAGCAGGGATGAAAAGCCCTTCATCAATAAGGTCTTGAAGTACGTCCTTGCTACCTTCTTTCCCGGAAGTGAAGCCTTTGGGCGGGAAGTCCGCTCCCTGAGGCTCATCGAGACGTACGCTGTTGCCGTCAGCATCAGTGAGAGAGTCAGTGGCGGGGTTGAAGTCCAGTCGACCGGCTATTGCGAGGGCGGTGGTGATTTCGGGCGACCCGATAAAAGCATACGTGTTGGGATTGCCGTCGGCACGTCTGCGGAAGTTTCGGTTAAAGGAAGTGACAATGGCATTTTTCTTTTCCGGATCGTCTGTGTGGCGATGCCATTGTCCGATACAGGGCCCGCAGGCATTGGTCATGATGATGGCACCCATCTGTCTGAAAACGTCTAGTATGCCGTCGCGTTCCGTAGTGGCGCGAATCTGCTCGGAACCTGGATTGATAATGAGCTGGGCCTTCACGGGAATATGCTTGTCGATGGCCTGTCGTGCCACGGATGCAGCGCGAGCCAAATCCTGATAGCTTGAGTTGGTGCACGAACCTACCAAACCTACCTCTACGGTCATGGGATAGTCGTTGGCAGGGCCCTTGTCATGCATCTGCGAGAGGGGCGTTGCGGCATCGGGGGTAAAGGGACCGTTGAGATGAGGATCTATCTCGCTGAGATTTATTTCGAGTATTTTGTCGTAGAATTGTTCGGGATGCTCCATGACGGCTTCATCGGCCTGAAGGTCGTTCTTGTGTCTGGCTGCCATGTCAGCCACTTCTGCTCGTCCTGTATTTCTTAGATATTTGTCGGCATTTTCGTCGTAAGGGAAGAGGGAACAGGTGGCACCAAGTTCGGCTCCCATGTTGCAGATGGTGGCTTTTCCCGTAGTGGAGATGGTGGTGGTGCCTTCACCGAAGTATTCGAGAATGGCATTGGTTCCGCCCTTTACGGTGAGGATACCCAGAATCTTGAGAATGACATCTTTGGGTGAAGCCCATCCGGAGAGCTTTCCGGTGAGATGAACACCGATGAGTCGTGGCATTTTCAGTTCCCATGGCTGAGCCGTAAGCACGTCAACGGCATCAGCGCCTCCAACACCTACTGCTACCATACCAAGTCCTCCGGCATTGGGCGTATGCGAATCGGTGCCTACCATCATACCACCGGGGAAAGCATAATTCTCGAGAACCACTTGATGAATGATACCTGCACCGGGAGCCCAGAATCCGATGTGATATTTCTGTGAGACAGAGCGGAGAAAGTCGTAAACCTCCTTATTTTGGCTTTTAGCCGTTGGCAGGTCTTTTGCGGCACCGAGATCAGCGCGGATAAGATGATCACAATGTACGGAAGCTGGTACAGCCACACGGTCCTTTCCGGCGTTCATGAACTGCAAAAGTGCCATCTGTGCGGTGGCATCCTGCATGGCTACACGGTCGGGACGGAAATCAACATAGTCTTCACCTCGTTTGTAAGGCCGAAGACTGTCGGGATTGAACAGATGTGAAAACAAAATTTTCTCCGCATAGGTTAAAGGGTGACGGAGAGACTGACGCGCCGTGTCTACTCGAGAGGAGTAGTTGGCATAGAACTGTCTGAGCATTGAAATATCCAGAATCATCTTCCTTGCCTTAATAAATAAATTGCTAACTTTGATTTTTTTGCAAAGATACATAAATAATTTAACGATGCAACTTTTTTAGGGATGTTTTTCGAAAAATTGTTAGTTTTATGCGTGCAAAATGAATAATTATGAGAAATGGACGGAAAATATATACTGCGAACATACTTATTTAACATCAGCACTGGCAGAGCCTTAAAGACAGAATCGAGGGAGATTTTATGACAGAAAAGACGGATATATGGCACCCGCAGACTGAAAATGAAACAAAAAAAACGAAGGCCGGAACAATATGTTCTGACCTTCGCTTTGCAATTTCTGTTAAATATCAAATAATAATCTACTGTTAGCAATGCATAGATACTATTCAAAAATGCATAGATATGCAATTGGGTAGTTGGGCAAATCGGCTATTGGCGCTCCATTTCAAGACTGGCCCAAATGAAAGGTCCGACGCCCTTGGCATCGTTGTCGCGGATAGGCTCGCTCATATAATAGTTGAAAGAACCGTCACGTTTGTAGTTTGGCTTCTTGACGTAGGGACCGGGAGCCGGGCCAAGACCGCTGACTGCACAGCAATGTGTCAGGGAAATTGTCTTGTCGGGATTGACGCGGATAAACTCATTCAGAATGCCGTTGTATGCCTTCTTTCCAGCCTCGCGATAAGAGGCATCAAGATATCCCAGACGAGCGCCTTTCAACAGGCAGTAAGCGAACATGGACGATGCGGTGGCTTCGAGGTAGTTCTTCAGGTCATTCACGTCCATCACGTCATACCATACGCCAGTCTGCTTGTCCTGATATTTCACCACGGCCTTCATCACCTTCTGGAAGATGCTGATGACCTCGTTGCGGCGCGCATATTCTTCGGGAAGATTATCGAGGACCTCCACCATCGCCATGCTATACCAGCCGAGAGCGCGAGCCCATGTGTGCTGGCTCTGTCCCGTTTCTTTGTTGGCCCAGAAGGCGGTGTGGGTCTCGTCCCAGGCATGTTTCCACAGACCGGTGGAAGGGTCGTAGGTACGCTGGTCAGTCTTCACAATCTGGTCTACGGCATCATCGAGGTAGCGCAAAGCTTTCTTGTTCAATTTGCCGGTTTCGCCAGATGGGGAGAGAGCTTGTCCGTTGGTGGCGTAGAGCGTATAGAAAGGCAGTCCCATAAAGATACCGTCGAGCCACACCTGATTGGCGTAGATGGCCTTGTGCCACCACACGCCCTCCTTGGTGCGGGGCTGCTTCTGTAGTTGGCGGAAGATGGTCTTGAGTGCCTTGTCTACATTCTTCTGCGGTTGCAGATAGTTCATACGGTAGATGAACTTTCCTGTGCGCACATTGTCAAGATTATAGTCTTTCAGATTATAGCCCGTGATATTTCCCTTGGCGTCAATCATTTTAGCGGGATATTTCTTTAGATATTCAAGAATGGCGTCGTCCTTTCCTTCTTTATTATAAGTAAGGTAGGTGTCCAACATTCCCTCCATCTCAATCCCCATGACATAGCTCCACTTGGGTTTCTTGGAGAAGTCCAGGAGGTAAGGCTCAGGAGTGCGTTTCATTTCCGAGTAGGTCATCCACTGCGAGTAGCGTTTGTAAGGACGGTCGGCTTCATTAAGCACGAGCGAACCGTTAATCATGAGGTTGTCGAATTTCACGTTGCGCGTCTTACCGGTGATGGATACAGGCTTCTTGCTCACGCCGGTGAAGTTGCAGTTGCGCACCGTAATGTCGTAGACATTTTCTATTTTGTCCAGGCCGTTAATGAGCACGCCGTACTGACTCTTCTTGCAGGTGACGTTCTCCATGAGCACTCGGCGAACTGTTGGCTCGAATCCACGGTAGCAGTCTTCTTTGGGCTCATAGTTGAGATTGATGCGCAGAACGGTCTCCCTGCACTGTCCCACGGTGACGTTTCTCATGTTGATGTTCTCGATGAGTCCGCCTCGGCAGTTGTTGGTCTTTATGCGGAGTACGCGTTCAAGGTGAGGACTGTCCATGAAGCAGTTCTCGGCGTAGACGTTCTGGCATCCGCCGGAAATCTCACTGCCGATAACTACGCCTCCGTGTCCGTCTTCCATCTTGCAGTTGCGGATGATAATGTTTTTGGAAGGCTGGTTCCAGAGACGTCCGTCGTTGTTGCGTCCGCTTTTGATGGCTATGCAGTCATCGCCAGTGTGGAACACACAGTTTTGTATAAGTACATTCTCGCAAGCCTCGGGGTCACAACCATCTCCATTGGGTCCTTCGTTCCAGACGGTGACTCCGTCGACAGTGATGTTCTTTGAGAGCAGTGGATGAAGCACCCAGAATGGCGAATTGATGAATTTCAGTCCCTGGATGAGAATGCCGTCGCACTCGTTAAAATTGACGAGTTGCGGACGCAGACCCTTGCCCATGCCGAAGCGTCGCTGGTCAACGGGTACGTCATTCTCTGCCATGCGTTGCAGTTCGGCGCGTGAGCCGAGTTTCTGGCTTTCCTTCGTAATGCCCTCTTTGAAACCAAATGCTGGTTTGCCATGCCATTGCCACCAGGTGTTGTTATTGCCGTTACCATCTACAGTGCCTTTGCCGGTCAGTGCCATGTTCTTGGCTTGATAAGCATAGATGCAGGGCGAATAGTTCCAGCAAGCCAGTCCTTCCCATGAAGTCTTCACGAGCGGATAAAGTTTGGGCTCGAAGGCGAAGCGCAGAGTGGCTCCCTCTTGAAGATATAGATTCACTCCGCTTTGCATACGGATGGCACCTGTCATCCATAGTCCGGCAGGCACCACAACACGTCCGCCGCCTTTCTTGCTGCAAGTTGAGATGGCACGGTTGATGGCTCGCTGATTTTTGGCGGCCGTTGCTTTCTGTGAAGCGCCGAAGTCGGTGATGTTGAAGTCTCGATTGGCAAATTCGGGTTTACGGATGCTGCGCTCTATCTGGTGATATTCATTTTCGTTCCATTGCTGGGCGACAGAAAAAAGAGGTAATAGCAGCAGTGCCAGGCTTAATGCGATTTGTCTCATGAATTTAAGTTTGTTTTAGTAAGTGCTACAAAGATACGATAAAACTTTCGAAATGATTGAATACTAAATGTTAAAGTTTTGATTTTATAGGCGGAAAATTTGCTTTTCTCAAAAGAAAAGTCTAAATTTGCTTTGTTTTAGATTTGATTTCGCTCTTTTGCGAAATCTTCGTTACGAGGTTGGCTGCATCCTGCGCCAACCTCTTTTCATTTGGCATCTTATTTTTCGCACCGTTATCTATTGCAGAGTTGCCGGCTCTTTCTGCGAGTTCGCCTGTACCAGAGCAGGAATCCTGTGACAGGAAGTGTGGTCAATAGCAGTGAACCGATCATAACGATAAGGCGACCGGGAAGAGAGGCGATGCTGCCCGAGTGGATGTCATAGGACATGCGGAAAATGCGGTCGCCCGTGGTCATGCGGTCAGGTGACAGACCGTAAACGCCTCCTCCGGGGAGTCGGCGGAGTGTATAACGGTCGAAGAAAAGGTATTGTTGTCGGTAGTAGCGTTGTACGTCGGGATTGACAGCGATGAGGTAAATGCCATCTTTGGTCTGCGGAAAGTCGAAACGGAGACTACCCCATGTGCCGGGTTTTATGTGCTGAACGATTCGCTGCCAAAGTATACGGGCAGGCTGGGTCGTGGCGGGTCGGGCGAGTGTGTCGGACTGAGGTATGTTCCATTCTGTCAATTCTTTGCCTGTCAGTGCGCGATAATAGAGTCGGGATAGTGGGGCGAAACTCCAAGTAATTCCGGTGAGGGCGATGGGCAGGGTAATGAGTAGAATGTAGAGACCGAGACTATTGTGCAAGTCATAGATGCGTCTGTCTGCACTGCCTTTCCATTTTACGGAAAGTCGTGCCATGACGGAGGAGATGCTCCATCGCTTGGGAATCCAGAGCCAAAGACCTGTGAGAAGTACCATCACAAAGACAGAGGTGGAAATGCCGACGACCCACGACCCTACGGCAGGTGGAAGCCATAGACTGCGGTGACCCCGGATGACCCAGTGGAAAAAGCTTTCTGCGTGCAAATGTCCCACCACTTGGCCAGTATAAGGAGATACCAGCAATGTTCGGCGGTTGCCTGTGGTGTCGGCGCAGGTCACCTTGGCTGTCTGCAGGGGACGGCGATAGGTAATGCCGAGGATGGTGGTGGCCGGGGCAGTCAACTGCGTCCTCACCTTTGCAGCCAGGAGGTCCGGCGGAAGGAAAACCGTGTTGTCTCTGCCGGGTCGGGCTCTGTTCATACCGGCAGTCTGTATCTCGTCGGCGAAGGCATAGAGGGCTCCTGTTAGAGCAATTACCATGACAATGATGCCGGAGAATAGTCCTAAATAAAGATGTATCTTTCTGATGGCCTGTTTCATGATACTTGTTTTATATAAAGAATAAGGTGTGTCTGGAAATTTAGAGTACCTGGACACACCTTTTATCATACAATACGTTTTAAAAGTTATAGCTGACGGTAAGTTTAAAGTTTCGTGGCATTTCCGACTGCCAGTAATAATAGTTGCCGTAATAGGAACCGCTGTATAGGTAACGGTTCAGAAGATTGTTCACGTTGAGCGTGATGCCCAGCCGATTGTTTCTCCATCCAAGCGAGGCGTCCACGCGGGTATAGTCGGGCAGCGATTCGTAGCCGTTTTCTGCATTGCCCCAGTTCCAGGTGCTGCGGTCAAGCAATGAGGTCTCGCCTACTGCGGCACTCAGTCCGCGGAAGATGCCGTTCTGCACCTGATATTTCAACCACACGTTGAACTCGTGCTTGCCGTAGCCTGGCAGACGGGTACCGACAGGGCGACTGGAATCCTCCGACTTCGTGACTTTGTAGTCGGTAAAGGCATAGTTTGCAATAAGGTTTAATCCGGGTAAGATCTCACCGATAATATCCACTTCCACACCTTTGGCGACCGACTGGCCCACCTGGATGAGATAATCTTCTTGCTGGGTGTTCTGCGGGTCGGCTGATGTTTCGTTATTTCTCAAGATACGATAGAGGGCTAACGAGGTGGAAAGACGACCGTCCCACCATGTGCGTTTCAGTCCCAGTTCCCAGTTGTTCCCCGTGATGGGATCTACCTTGTCACCATTACGTTGCCTTCCCGTCTGGGGTGAGAAAGTCTGGTCGTAGAGTGCGTAAACAGAAGTGAAGTCATCGAAGAGGAAGGTAACGCCCACACGGGGAGAGAAGTGATTGACATTGGTCTTGTTGGTGCCATACGATTCATCTTTGACATGGGTGAATCTTCCGGCTAGTGTGAGAAACAGTCTGTCATTGAAAAATCCGAGTGCATCTTGGAGATAGATGCCCTGATAGGTCTGCCATATTTGCGTGTTGTTGGCCCGCTCCTTGATACTCTGGGAACGATCGAAGTGCGGATATCCGTAATAGGGTGTTCCGGAAGGAGTGTCGCTGAAAACGTTGTAAGTGCCGGTGCTGTCGAGATCGAAATGCTGACTCCAGTCGTACCATGCATGCTTGTCACCAAAGTCGAGACCAGCAAGTACAGTGTGTGACACGGGTCCTGTCTTGGCCTTTCCGTTGACGAAGATTTGGGCGAACTTCATTTCGTTGAGAACATCGGCATTGTTAACGCCACGAACGAGATTACCGTCATCATCTAAGGAGGTAGGCCACATGGAACTTCCTGTGCGATTGAGATTGAAGTAGGCCAGTTGGGCAGTCAGTTTCCAGTCTGTGGAAAAATAATGTTGCAGGTTGGCAATGGCGGTATGGTCGTAGGTCTTTGTGGGTTCCAGACCGGGTTCAAGCAAAGAGTAATTACGTGGCAGCGTTGCGTAGCCCGTTGGACTGAACACATAGCTGGAACCGATGTTCGACTGTTCTACATACTGCAAGTCGTATTCAAAAGTAAGTGTGGTATTGTTGTCAATGAGATAACGCAGCACTGGTGCGAGACTGTATCGTTTGGCAAATTCGTTGGCACGTTGTGAATTCTGTGTGGACCCCATGAGATTGAGTCGATAGAGTAGCTTGCCGTTTTTGGTGAGTTTTCCGTCAAGGTCGAGTGTGGCCCGGTAGAGGTCATAACTGCCTACGGTGAAAGTAACCTGTCCCTTCTGTTTACCAGTAGGTTTCTTGGTCACGACATTGTAGAGACCGCTGGGCTCGCCGTTTGACATCATGAATCCGGCTGGTCCCTTTACAAATTCGATATGGTCAACGTAGCTCATATCCTCAGTGAGTGGTCCCCAGTTGCTGGTTACGTTCATGCCCTCGCGGAAAGCGGCAGCACGCGCCCCACGCATGTTAATGCGCACATAGTCGCTCCAATGCTCCAGCTTACTGACACCGCTCACCGTGCGTTGCAGCCCGTCAGCAGCAGTGAGAATCTGCATGTCGTCGAGAAGTTTGCGACTGACGCTCTGAACGTTCTGAGGCACTTGGATGATGGGCTGATTTAATCGAAGCGAACCAGAAATCCGACTGGTAGTATAACGTGGTTCATAACCTTTCACGACAACTTCGCTGAGTACAGCTGAGGTATCCACATCAATGGTGTCAGGATAGGTTCCGTTGATTTCCATATTAATTTTCTCATCACCTTTCATATTCTGACAGAAGATGGTTGAAAGCATCATTAGTATTATTATCCTAAATCTTATCATGTTGAAGTGTTGTTAAGTAAAAAAACTATCCCGGGATCAGGAGTGACTTTTTCAAGTCTTTCCGTGAGTGCAAAGGTAAAAAGGTAATGCAAGCCCCACAATACCTTAA
>JBMNUW010000080.1:0-13978 GCA_050946475.1 Prevotella sp. | reverse complement strand
GCCATACTCCTGCTCCCAAAGGGAAAGATGATCTTCCAGCCTACGGGTCAGTGCTTCAGGGGTGTTGTATAGTCCGACATTCAGGTCCAGGTGCAGCACGGGACGTGTCACCCACTCCTTCTCCAGCCGTTCCATTGCCAGTCCCTTGAAAAGTTCCTTCTGACCGGAGAAATAGGATTCGAGGGTGGACACCAACAGACTCTTGCCGAAACGCCGTGGGCGACCGAGGAAATAATAGCCTCCGCCACTTGCCAGCTGATAGATAAGGTCGGTCTTGTCTACATACATATACCCGCCCTCTATGAGCTTGGAGAAGGTCTGTATGCCTATGGGATATTTGTTTGCCATATCATCGTCTTTTCGGCAAACTTACACATTATTTCCGACTTTCAAGAATTTTACAACGGGAAAATGGCACTGGCCCGGAATTATCCGCCCCGGCAAACTTGCTGGACCATTCGATGGGCTCCGCTTTCGTTGGCTACTCCCGCCTATTTAATTCGCTCGGCGGCGAAATGACCCATCTGCCGATAACCCTCGGCATTGGGGTGCAGACAGTCGGCCAACCGCCATTCTGAACGCAATTCATGAGGATCGGCAGTACTCCGCATACACGCATCAAAGTCAATGATGCCGTCAGCCTCATGCTGCTCCCTTATCCAGCGATTCACCTGTTCGCGCCCTTCCTCACGTTGCTGTGTATAATAGGCGGAGCCTTTCATCGGCGTGATGGTGGCGAGCCACACCCGGAGATGATGAGCATGTGCCTTGATCACCATCTCTTTGTAAGCGGCTATGAGCTGACGCACGGTGGTCTCCACATTTCGGGTGGTACCCAGGTCGTTGATTCCCTCAAAGATGATGACGTCGGTCAGTCCGCTCTGTCCCAGAATGTCACGGTCAAACCTCTCCTTGCCCGGCTGACCATATCCCACCGTGAGCACACGATTGTTACCGATACCCAGATTGAGTACAGCCGTCTGTCCATCGGTTTCTTGTTTCTCCCGTAGTTTTTGTTCTTCGTTCTTTTTCACCTTTGCACTGTCAGCCTTCTTCCCGGAGGAAGTCAACCGCTCTTCCGTCTTTTTCACGGAGAACGAAGGCAGAAATTCGCGGTTGAGCCACATGCTCATCTCGTCGGGCCATCGGTCCTGTTTGTCGGTTGTCGACCCCTTGCCGTCCGTGATACTGTTGCCGAGGATAGCCACGGCACGACGATGCTTGCCGTAGACCTCCAGCGCGGCGATGTTAAACCACTTCTCGTAGCGGAAGGCGTGAGCAAAGCTTGTCCGGGGCACGCTAATCCCCTTGAGGATATAAGAGGTTGTTCGCGACCCCATGTGTACCGTGGGTGTCTTGGGAGCAGAGGTATAATTGATGGTGATGGCCACAAGCGACAGCGGTTTGAGAGTAAAGCGCAGCGGGTCGCTCACCGCATGAGCTCTGGCCTCAATCTTCACTGACCGATGTCCCTCGAAGGTGAGATAGCGGGCCGACCGAACTCTTATTTCGCTTCCCGTGAGAGCCTCTGCGATATAGACGGAACTTATCTCCACGGGTTCATCGGAGAAGATGTTGGACAACTTAAGACGCACCATGTCTCCTCCAGCCGACACTTTCACCACCTGACGCACCGACCGGTGTGACATGCAGTTGTTGTAGGGCATGTACGACCTGACAGGCGTCTGCTGGGCTGTTGCCCAAGTGCCGGTCCAATGCATAATTGTGGCATTGCCCGCAGTCCTTTGGGCTCTTGCCGGGAAAACGCAAAAAAAGAGGAGCATGCCGAGCACCATGCGCGAAAAAATATTCAAGCGCCGTGAACTAATCAAAAAATTATCCTGAGGGTTCTTCATCTTCATCCTGTGTTGCGTAAGTGTTGTCTGTTTTATCTCATGTTCTTCCTACTGCCCGCTGTTCTCATTGAAATAACTGTTATAAATGAGCGTGTCCATTCGGTCTGGATCAAAGAGCCACTGTGCCATCTGCTGAATATCATCGGGCGTAAGCTGCATAATGCGCTGGCAGAAAGCCTGATTGTCACGCAACCGTCCTAAAAAGAGATAATGCTTGGCCATGCCCAAGGCATAGTCCTCGCCATAGTGTTCCTCCATGCCTATCTGCCCCACCCGCTGCTTCTTTGCGGCGGCAAGTTGACGCGACGAGAGCGGCTGGTTCATCATCTTGTCCAGCACCCGTCTCACAAGTTTCCGACAGCGTTCCACGTCGTCTTCAGAGCACTCCAGGTAGATGTCCCACACGCCATTGCGCGCATAGTGGTAGTCCTCCGCATACACGGTGTAGACCAGTCCGTGGTGTCCGCGCAGTTCCAGGTTCAGTTTCGCGTTCATCCCCACTCCACCGAGATAATTGGTGAGCAGGTCGAGTGCAGGGCGTCGGACGTCGTCCATGCCGAAGGTCCTGCCGCCGAAGATGACGCACGCCTGGTCCTCGCCCACGCTGCTGTTGGTTTGCTTTCTCACCTCACCCTTCTCGAGAGGCTGCAGGGACTGCCGGTCGATGGTGCTCAAGTCAACGGGACTGGCTGCGGGCTGGTCGGCGGTGGCGCGTTCGAGCAGGCGTGTCACCCGTGCCATCGTCACATCGCCGAGTAGGAAGAACACGGCGTTGTCGGGACGGTACCATCGCCGGGCGAAGTGCCTCACCTGTTCGGTAGTGAAATTGCGGAGCAGCTCTTTCGTCCCGTAGATAAAGTGTCCTAACGGATGTTGCGGGAAGAGCATGTTCTCCAGGTCGTCGAAGATACGCTCCGACGCAGGCTGCGACTCTATCTCCTCGAGCACCACGTCTTTTTCCTTCTCCAATTCCTGTTCGGGATAGGTCGAGTGGAACACCATATCGGTGAGCAGGTCGATGGCGCGCGGAATGTAGTCCTTGAGAACCGAAGCGTAGAACGCTGTCTCCTCCTTACTGGTATAGGCCTGCATCACGCCGCCCACACTTTCCAGATAGTTGTGCACATGCCATGCAGTACGGCGTTGTGTCCCCTTGTAGGTAGTGTGTTCGCAGAAGTGGGCGATGCCCAGCTCGCCGGCTTCCTCTTGCGAGGAACCGGCTAAAAACATATATCCGCAATGTACCACCTGCGAGTCGTTGCGCATGAGCAGCACCCGCAGACCGTTGCCTAAAGTTGTCGTTTGTATCTGCATCTCGTCACTAAGAAATATCCTTTACGCCCGCTTTCACCTTCCTTAACGGACAGGAATGCAAAATTACAAAAAAAGAGCAAACAGACCCGTTAAAGAATAATAAAAGACTATCCGCACGACTACTTAACCCATAAAACATGAAATTTCCACCAATAAAAAATAGGCGGAAGAGGACAGGATTGCAGCGAAATTCATTAACTTTGCAGCAATACAAGTATTTATAACATGCAAAAGGTTATAGGAATCGGTGAAACCGTGCTCGACATCATCTTCAAGGACGGACAGCCCATCGGGGCTTATCCTGGCGGTTCCACCTTCAATGCCATTATTTCCCTTGGCCGTTCAGGAGCCGACACCACCTTCATCAGCGAGGCAGGTAACGACCGAGTGGGCCAGCACATTCTCGACTTCCTGCGTCTCAACCACGTAAACGCCGACAAGGTAAACGTGTTCCCCGATTCGAAGTCGCCTATTTCACTGGCATTTCTCAACGAGAACAACGACGCAGAATATCTTTTCTACAAGGACCATCCCCACGACCAACTTGACTTCGTCTATCCCGACGTACAGCCCGACGACATCGTGATTTTCGGTTCCTTCTATGCCGTCAACCCTGTCATCAGACCGCAAATAGTAGGACTGCTCGAGTATGCCCGTAACCACGGGGCCATCATCTACTACGACGTGAACTTCCGTCCCTCGCATCGCGACGACGTACTCCGCATCACTCCCAATTTCCTGGAGAATCTGGAGTATGCCGATTTTGTGCGTGGCAGCCGGGAGGACTTCGACGTGCTCTATCGACTGAAGGACCCCGACAAGGTTTACAATGCGGAAATTTCCTTCTATTGCAAACGATTCGTCTATACGCAGGGACCGGGCAACGTGGAGCTCCGATCGGACAACAACCTGAAGAAGAGCTACCCCACCCCACAGACCGATACCGTAAGTACCATCGGCGCGGGCGACAACTTCAACGCCGGTTTCATCTACGGACTACTGAAACAGCACATCACGCGTCACGATCTCGAACAAGGACTTTCCGAGAAGCAGTGGGACAGCATCATCGCTTCGGCACAGGAGTTCTCCGCCGAAAGCTGCAAAAGCATCTACAACTACGTATCCAAAGAGTTCGGCGACAAAAAGCGAATGGAACTTCTCCAACAAGGATGATGCAGTTTGTCCGGACTTCGCCCCGTCTGTTTCTCATGCGAAGACCGTGCTGTAAAACATGACCAACGATACGAAAACAATTAAAACAACAAGATAGATTAGCACTATGATTGAAATCACTAACGACATCTACTATGTAGGCGTCAACGATCGCAACAAGGCCAAGTTCGAGGGACTCTGGCCTCTCCCCCACGGGGTTTCCTACAACTCCTATATCATCAAGGACCGTAAGATTTGCCTTATCGACACTGTCGAAGTAGACTTCTTCGTGCAATTCATGGAGCGTGTACACGAGGTCATTGGCGACCGTCCCATCGACTATGTCGTCATCAACCACATGGAGCCCGACCACAGCGGCTCGCTCGCCCTGCTCCGCCAGTTCTATCCCAATGTGAAGGTAGTGGGCAACAAGAAGACTTTCGACATGCTCAATGGCTACTATAATATCTCTGAAGGACTGGTGCCCGTGAAGAACGGCGACTCGCTCATGCTCGGCAATCACACTCTTAACTTCTATCTCACGCCCATGGTGCACTGGCCCGAAACGATGATGACACTCGACGAGCAGACCCACACTCTCTTCTCGGGTGATGCCTTCGGTACTTTCGGCGCTCTCAACGGCGGCGTGATAGACAAGGCCATCGACACTTCCTGGTGCCGCGCCGAGATGATTCGCTACTACTCCAATATCGTCGGCAAGTACGGCACACCCGTTCAGAACGCCCTCAAGAAGCTCGCCGGCATGCAAATCGACTTCATCTGCTCCACCCACGGCCCCGTCTGGAGCGAAAAGGTGGCTGAAATCGTTGCCCTCTACGATAAGATGTCAAAATATGAGACCGACCCGGGACTCGTCATCGCCTACGGCACCATGTACGGCAACACCGAGCGCATGGCAGAGGAGATAGCCCGCGCAGCCAGCAAGGCAGGTGTGAAGGACATCGCTCTCTACAATGTCTCCACCCGTCACCACAGCTTCATCCTGCGCGACATCTTCCGCTACAAGGGTCTCATCGTCGGAGCTCCTACCTACAACAACGGACTCTATCATGAAATGGACGTACTGCTCTCAGAGATTGCCAATCGCGACATCAAGAACCATCTCATCGGATGGTTCGGTTCCTACTCTTGGGCAGGAAAGGCCGTGAACTGTATTGCTGAATGGAACGAAAAGAAGATTCACTTCACGCCCGTGGGCGAGCCCGTGGAGATGAAGCAGGGCTTCTCTCCTGAGGTACAGGCAAAATGTGAGGCTCTCGGCAAGGCTATGGCAAAGGCTTTGCTCACCGGTTCCGCCAAATAACGTGCCCGTCTGAAACGTTCAGTAAGAACATATTGAAGCCGCTGAACTCTAACAACAGAGTTCAGCGGCTTTTTCGTGCCTCGCGCGCACGTATATATAATAAAGGTGTAAGGATACGTGCCTCGCGCGCACGCGCGTATATATATAAGGTGTAAGGATAGTCAAGCGCAAATGTAATAAGGAATTCAACTTTCGCAAGCTGATAAATCGCTTATATGAGGGAATTAAGACAGTGGAGGTGTATTTGTGGAGAGCTTTCTCAGTTGCTCATTCTTGCATCCGCTGCAGGATTGCCGAATTTATAGCTTGCGAAAGTTAAATAAGAAATATAACCTACATTTTTGATACAAACCATCGACTCACATGTTGCAACCCGGCAAATCTTCCTTGTGCGAACAAAGATTCTATGCATCCCGAATGACATTGGTTCGTTAAGAGCTTTTTGCCGGTTCACCAGCTAAATCAGACTTCTTTCTGGCATACCTCAACAAGAATACAGTCATACTCAAGTCGCGAAATGAGTGCCCCAAAAGAGGAGGACAAAAAGTTTCAAATTAGAGGACAAACTCAGAAATTGGGGGAAAACAAGGCTCCAAAACGTGTAAAATACGGCTCCAAGTACGAGAAAAAGGCATCAAAAAAGACAAAAGAGGCATCAAAAATGACAATTTGAAACGACAAATGGCATTTTTCAAACCAACGATCCACTTATTCAAAATGACGATTTGGAACTAACAGAGGAAAATCCAACGTTAAATTTTTCCTTTCGCACTCCGTCAAAAATTCTCCGGAACCCGCCTAAATAAAGGGCAGAACATAAATTTAAACTTTGTCTCAATCCTTTAAATTTGTTGTATCAATTTCAAAAGGAATTAATTACCAAACATAGCATATTTAACAATGTTTATCAATTTATGGTGGCAAAAATCAGAATTTAAATTGTAATTTTGCCACCGTTTTTCAAGCTCAACTATAGCTCAAAGAAGGCAAAAAATATCGAATGGGAACTTATTTCACTCCTTTCCCGTTCCATGAAAACACCACGAATCTAAAAAGTTTAGAGACTCAAGTCTCACTACATATACGATGGCTGAGATGACACTTCGGTGCCATCAAGATTATCTGATGCACTTTAAATATGGGTAAACAAAACTAACTGGAATAGATAAACTCCATATTACGTGCACTGGTAAACTACTGCTGAATGAATATAAAAAGCAAAACTTGCTTCTAAGATATTGAAAATAATTTCAAAAATTCAAATAGGTGTTATGTATTCTACTAAAAAAATTCTACACGACCAAGGAACGTTGATTCCGCACAAGCGGGCATTCCTCGTGCTGCTGTATCTATGTATGCTTCTGCTGCCAGCGAGCATGTTCGCAGGCAACAAAATCGCGCCGAAAATTACATCTAATCAGACGTCGATTGATGCCGTTGTTAATCAATCGGCTTTCACAGCCCCAAGTTTCAGCATTACGGTTAATAACACAAGGGCCCGTAATAAGTTTGTCGTAAATTATTCTATTGATGGTGAGAAAACATTGAAAGCCAAAGAGGGGAGTAGTTCTTCGGATAGCGATGGTCGTAAAAATGTACAAGCAAATGAGCAACTTACCGCCACTCTGAAATTTAAAAGTCATGAGCAGACCAAATATAAATTCCCCCAGGCTTTTGATCCCATTGACCCTGTTATAATCGACCAGAACGGAGAGGACGTTACCGACCAATATACGATCACTTATAGCTCAGAGGCAATGCGGGTTTTCCAGTACAGTAATGACCCTTACGACGAAAACGATTTTGCCAACTATAAGAGAGATTCCTATCTTCCGCTAATTAACGGAAAAGACAACGCACAATCCAGTTGGCCTGACGATTACATCATCACCATCACGGCTAAACTGAACGACTGGAGCCCAAAGAAAGGCATCTTGCCGGATGAACCTGCTATAGCTGCTGGTACGACTACCGTAAAAGGACAGTTCTACAGCACTAATCATGAGAATGTCTACACTGTGAACGCAAACCAGTATGTGCTGCACGTACTGAAGCGATGCCCCAAAATTGTGTTCAACCCTGACCCCAACGATGTAAAAATCGTCCACAACTATGTGATGACCGCCGATAACCGCTTTGAGGTGAAGGGTGCGTTTGTAGACGAATTGCGCAACAATGAAACGGACTCGCTGATATATGAAGACGCGGATAACGAAAAGTATGGGGCTTTCTGGTACACTTTCTTTGTTCCCGACTCTTCAAAATACAATGGTGAAAACGATGAAGATTTAGCGAATAACAACCAGGTGAAAGTGGAAGTGACCGGAAGTGTGGTCAGCAACTCCCGTACGGAAACAAATGTTCAAGAACTTCTCACCGTATATGATGAAAATGGAAATCCCGTATTGAATGAGGATGGTACTGTGAAGAAAGAACTTGTAACGGGAACCCGCTACTGGACACAAAAAGGATGGAATACCGATGATAAATGGAAGATTACGTTCCACGGCAAGGGTAAGATACCCCTTAACTATACCATCCGCCCCTGGAACAGTCAGAAATGGGATATCAGTCCGAACCAGACTCAGCTTTTCACCATCGTGGAAAAAGAACCTACCCACTTGGTAGTTGATCCTACCAGCTATTCCATAACTGTCGGCGAGACTGCCCCTAAGCCCAGCGTAAAGGTTGTTAATGACTTTGGCGAGGACCGGACAGCGTATTATAACATTACTTTGACACCTGCCGACGGAGCAACTAATTATATTACATGGAATGAGACCAGTTGTACCGCTACAGGTAAGAAAACAGGTGATGCTACCATCAACGTTACTGCTACAAAGAAAACGGATGAAGAACTTGAGGGTATGCCTTATAAGGACATCGTCAGCGACGAAGTAGACCCTGCAAGTTATGTAATTCACGTAGGCAAGAATGCCAGCGTTCCAAATGCGCTCTATGAGGTCATCTATGATGAAAATTATTTCAAAGTAAATAGTACAGATGAAATAGCCCGGGATGCCAACAAGCTGAACATTCCTCAACAAGAAGGTGCTACACAGGACAGCAATGGCGACAAGATGGGTAAGATGCACTTCATTGGAGACGAAGGTAGTGTTATCAACCCCGGCTCGTCTATTTACAGCGAGATGCCTGGCGTAGATGTCACTTTCGATGCAAAAGGCGACGCCGACTGGGAGATTGCCAAATCGGAATATACTTCGAACGACAATTCTAACGACACGGATGGTAAGCGAATGATAACCACGACCAGCAGCGTGACATTCGGAGAAGATTCTAACGGGAATTCTTACACTTCACCTGCTGATGACCATATGATTCCTGTCAGCGGCGGCTTCGTAAAGCTGGAGCCGACGACCAACGGTTTCCTGACAATTGATGTTGACTTCCCCGCAAACTCCTCTTACTTCCTTATCGATTCAGAAGAGAAGGAGCCTCAGGAAATAGCCAACTCCACTTCAGAGGAAAAGTCCGGCGAGTTCCGCTTCGCCCACCCGCTGTTAGCAGGCCACACCTATTATCTCTACCCTGAAAGCGCCGGGTTAAGTATGCACGGTCTGTTCTTCAAGCCTGCCTTTGTAATAAATGAATACGACACACGGCCATACACCAAATCCACTTCTTTCAAGAATGGATATACAGGTATGCTGCCGGCTCTGCTCTCCAATTCCAATAGCAATGTCAAGTTCTACAAGACGTTTGATAATTGGAAGGATCCCTATACAGATGGCGGTACAGATTATACTTCTGATTTCATTGAAATCGATCCGGATTATGGTTATATAACGAAGACTATACAATATACTCAAGACAAAAACATCCGCATTCGCGGTCATGTTCTTGGTGTAAAACATAGTGATGGCAATCAGGTAGTTCGCGACCCGTTCTATGATTTGACGATTGCAGCCATTCCTGTTTATCAGGTACGTACCGAAGACACACACAAGCCCGGAGACCGTGTCACCACACGTAATATCATCACCCGTATGTGGATGACTTTCGGAGGATGGACAAAAGACAGTGAGGATTATCCCTACTATAAACATGGCAACGAGGACGAGGGTATCCTGACTGATACTTGGTCCGCTGCCAAGACCGACTCAGTGGGTCGAGACAATATGACCATCGACGGATTCAAACTGGCTACCACCGGTTCCAACAATCCTACCAATGAGATTGTGGGAGCATGGTCAACTAAGGAAGAAAGCTCCAGTAACACCTTCTCGCTTCCGGTGCGTGGTGACTATCTGAAGTTTGAGCCCGATGAAAGCGGCACCCTCATGGTCTATCTTCTGCAGAACGGAATGGTAGACCGTACAGACCTCGATCCTGACAATAAAAAGAATCTGGCTGCCGATGCCTTTGAGCCCCGCCGTCGTGCCGTCTATATCGTAGACGAATCAGGAAAGCCTATCAAGCTCTCAGCCTCAAATTCCGACTGGAAGGCTTATGATAAAGCTTTCAACGGTGAAACTTCCTCGGATGACAATACGGGAACAACTACAAATACTCGGACTCGTAACTATTATACGGAATGCATCAACCGATGCAAGTGGTATGATGAGTTCGACTTCAAACGCTGGTACAGAAACTATCCAAACGGAAAGGACGATGATAAGTTTAAGGCGGACTATAATACTATTAAAGAGAATTGGGCAGATTTGAACGAGATACAAAAGGTCATCGAGCTCTCAGATAGTTCGTACGTTGTTCCTACCAAGGCTTTTGTACGCTACACCTTCGAGGTGCTCTCCGGCAAGACCTATTATGTGTATTGCACAGGTTCTAAGCTCGGATTCTGTGGCTTCGCATTCATCCCGACACAGTTCTCTGAGCATTCTACTGAATGGTATAAAGCTGAAGATACGAATACTGCACAGAGCGAGACAGACAACGAGCATAGAAATAGTCTGCCAGAGCCTTCCAGTGATGTTTACATTGGTTCAGATAATGATGCCGGTGGACAAGACCGTACGATAAAAGCTGATGGATATACATATTTAGGCACCACAAAAGATGTTGAAGCAAAGTCTCTGAAAGCCAACTTCGTCAATGCCAATTTGACTCGTACGATAAAGAACGGGAAGTGGACGACCATCTGTCTGCCCTTCTCATTGTCGGAGACTAAGGTTCATGAGATTTTCGGCGATAATGCCCAAGTGGTGACATTCGACTCCTTGATGACTACCAAAGGCCATGAGGGATGGGCTCATTTCACCCTGCATGTCAATCAGCTGATTGAAGCCGGCCGACCCTATCTCATCAAGCCTCAATTTAGTGACGGGAATGATGCTACATCTCTTGCATTCAACCACGTCTCCTTCGAAGGAGTTGACACAATAGTGATTAATTGTGTGAATGACTCGGCTGATAAATACGGCAAGAAGTATCCTCTCTATCAGTTTGTGGGTACCTACGGTGACGTTACCGTTCCGCAGTACAGCTATCTTGTTACAAGTAAAGCTCTTAATGTAACAGGTGGCGAGAATGGCGGATTAGTCAGGTACACTGGTTCCGGGACGAAACTCAACAACTATCGCTGCTTCATCAAGCCCTACAAGGACGAAGATGGTAATTTGATTACCAAAGAAAATCAGGCGGCAGCCAAATATATGTTTGTCCAGGGATGGAGCGTGAACGGTAGTGATGAAGTCACAGGCATCGAGGAGGTTATTGGCGATATGAACCAGGCTATCTCCGCTAATGTTGAAGGTGTCTATACCCTCAACGGCGTGAAGATTCGAGACAACAACGACGTTGAGAATCTGCCGGCTGGTGTATATATCTGCCAAGGTAAAAAGTATGTCATTCAATAAATAACAAAGAAATCTAAGGACAGGGGAGGCGTCCCCTGCCCTTACTCAAACATTCAAATGAAAAATCTTAAAATATATCAAGCACCTCAGATATTAGTCTTGACATGTCAAACGGAAGGTCATTTGTTGGCTAATACAATCTATGGTGCTATGATCCACGATACTGGTACGAACAAGGACTATAATTTTCCAGTGGATAATACTGGCACATCTACAATTACTGATGAGGATTTAAACAATGGTGATTTTGCCAAGTCCTATGGTAGCTGGGATGACCTGGGTAATCCTGACGGAGGTGGCATTTGGTAGTAAGCATCACAACAAGGTTCCCGATATCTGCATGAGCGTTGCTCTTCTTAGGGAGGGAACAACCAAAACACTTGTGATGTCAAAATCAGCAACGACAAGAAAATCATACGTCAACTTAATAATTTAATATGCGATCGGACTGATTCTAATGTAGCCAGTCCAGCAATGAGAAAATGAAGAATAATAAGAAAACAGATTCTAAGAAAATATATAGCAAGCCCCTCGCAAATAAAATTCAACTGTATCCAGAATATGACTTATTATCTGCAAGTTCATATTCCATTAAAGGAACTGTTGTAGAGAACATGAACAAAGGAACTTCACATACAGATCAAATAGGTATTGACAATAATGGCGTCAGTGAGATTGATCCCAGTTTATTTGCAAAGACCAATGACTTCTTCTTTAAATACGAATAATAATAATCTTTTATGTTAAACACAAGCACGATGCTTCCGAGACATTCGGAACATCGTGCTTTTTTTTATTAAAGCATATAGAATAAGGACGTGACCCACGTAGGACAAAATCGTCACCCACGTGGGAAAAGATTGAGACCCACGTGGGGAAAGAACGTCACCCACGTGGGGAAAGATCGTCACCCACGTGGGGAAAGATCGTCACCCACGTGGGTCTTAATTTTGCCTCATGTGGGTCACTTCACGTATCATGGTCTTTCAGGTTGCCGCCAATGCCCCACGACACCGCCCTGCTTACTTTATAAGGAACGCCTGCCACATTATAAAAGGAAGGTCTGTCCCCTCCCCGATTAAGAATAAAGCCATCGCGAATTATGCCAAAAGCGACTATCGAGAAAAAAAACACTGCATTGTGCACTCTTTTGTTGAAAAAGCATTAATTTTGCAAGCGAGATTGAATGTTAGACCAAAAAGAATAGAAATTATGAGAGTAGCAATTGTTGGTGCCAGCGGCGCAGTAGGCCAGGAGCTTCTGCGCATCCTCGCTGAACGTGAGTTCCCCCTTGACGACCTCGTGTTGTTCGGTTCACAACGCAGTGCGGGTCGAAAGTACAAGTTCCGTGGCAAGGACTATGAAGTGAAACTGCTGCAGCACAACGACGATTTCAAAGACGTTGACATCGCCTTTACGTCTGCAGGAGCAGGTACCAGCAAGGAGTTTGCCGACACCATTACCAAGTACGGTGCCGTGATGATTGACAACTCCAGTGCTTTCCGTATGGACGAGGACGTGCCCCTCGTGGTGCCCGAGGTCAATGCTGAAGACGCCTTGAATCGTCCCCGCAACATCATCGCCAACCCCAACTGTACGACCATCATGATGGTGGTGGTGCTCGAGCCTATCGAGAAGCTCTCGCACATCAAGAAGATACACATCGCCTCTTACCAGAGTGCTTCCGGTGCCGGTGCAGCAGCCATGCAGGAACTGCAACAGCAGTACAAGGAAATGGTGGAAGACGGCAAGGTGAAGACCATCAATAAGTTTCCCCACCAGTTGGCATATAATGTCATTCCCCAGATTGACAAGATGACGGAGAACGACTACACCAAGGAGGAGATGAAGATGTACAACGAGACGCGTAAGATTATGCACTCCGACGTGCGCACCTCCGCCACCTGCGTCCGCGTCAGCTCACTGCGCAGTCATTCAGAGAGTGTGTGGTTCGAGACGGAGCAGCCCGTCACCGTAGCACAAATCCGTGAGGCACTCAGCAAGGCTCCCGGCGTGACTGTGGTGGACGACCCTCAGAACTACGTCTACCCCATGCCTCTCGAAAGTGCAGGGAAGGATGATGTCTATGTGGGACGTATCCGTAAGGACCTCGCCGATGACTTGAGCAACACACTGTGGCTCACCGGCGACCAGATTCGCAAGGGTGCCGCGCTCAATGCCGTGCAGATTGCAGAATACCTTCTCAAGCAGAAAAATATAAAATAAGACAAAAAAGAGACCGCTCGCCCCGGACGGTTCCCTTAAAGATAAATGTTAATATCGCTCCGGCCTGTCTCGCTCACCGCTATGCGGAAGTGGACAGGCTTTTTTTTCAATTCAAAATCCGAAGCAATTCAAAATTCATAATTCATAATTCAAAATTGGAGGGACGAGAGGAGGAAGGGGGCGTGCCGAGAAATTAGATTTTGCGGATAACCATTCCGTTGAGCAGTACACATCTAAATGAACCTTTAATCTCACAAATACAAATAATA
>JBMNUW010000079.1:0-14038 GCA_050946475.1 Prevotella sp. | reverse complement strand
CGTGCCTTTTCACGTAAAGCCCTGCCTGCCTTCGAGAAATGGCTGCGTGAGGCATCGGCACTCATCCGCAAACTCGACCCCAATCATCTCATCTCCATCGGCAGTGAGGGTGCCTGGGGATGCGAAGGCGACTATGATGTATGGAAACGTATCTGCCAAGACCCAAACATTGACTACTGTAACATCCACCTCTGGCCCTACAACTGGGGATGGGCAAAACAGGACTCACTGACGGAAACACTGCCACGTGCCTGCAAGAATGCCGGTGAATACATTGACCGTCATCTCGACATCTGTCGCGTCATCGGCAAGCCCCTCGTAATGGAAGAGTTCGGTTATCCCCGTGATGGTTTCCGTTATACTCCAGGCTCCCCTACTACAGCACGTGACAATTTCTATCACTATGTTTTCCAGAAAATTGTGCAGGACAGAAAGAACGGCGGTCCCTTCGCCGGTTGCAACTTCTGGGGATGGGGCGGATTGGCGGAACCTCGACATGAACAATGGCAGGTGGGTGATCCTTATACCGGTGACCCTGCCCAAGAAGCCCAAGGCCTCAACTCCGTGTTTGCCAAGGACAAGTCAACATTGAAAGTGATAAAGCAGGAAAACAAGCGACTGAAGAAATAAAAAAGAAAAATAGAACTAACAAAAAACTAAGAAGACCGGCACAATGGTTAATTTCCATCGTACCGGCCTTCTTTTATATAGATTAAGCCAAACTTAAGGGAGAAAAGCCACGCAGCCGAGCTGCGCGGAACGGGACGAGCCCACCCTTTAGTCGGTCTCATTCAGCCTTAAAATATCAACACACAAGCCTTTATGCATTAAACAATCTGCCGCATTAGCCTAATTGTGCATTATGAATTATGCATTATGAATAAACGACTTACAGCGTTAGCTTAATTATGAATTATGCATTAAAATTATTACCAATTATCAGAGCGCCAGGGCATCAACGGCAAACCAGCTGCATTAGCTACATTACCCAACTGGAAATTGCGGAAGCAATAGCGTACGGCCACAGGATGAGGCACCTCAGGACAGGTGATGATGATGCCCTTGGTCCAATAATAATAAGCATTGGCCTTGTGGAACACCTTATCGGCACCGGCAAGTTCAAATCCCTGTATGTCCTCATAACGTGAAATGGCACCATAATCATTGGTAAGATGCACAAAGCACGTATCATTGACAAACTTATAGTCTTTCACCTCAGGACTGAGACACATTATCTCCTTCATGCCATAATCACGGTTGAGAGCGAGATAAGCCAGTCGCTCGCCTACTTGTCGCTTCTGGCAGGGATGAATCTGCTGAGTTTCCCAAGGATAAACTAAATCCTCGGTGCAGACAATTCCACTGTTCGGTATGATTTTCGAGGCTTTCCACTGCTGCTCACGAAGCTTCGGTCCCCAATCTCCATTAACGTCGTCGTTATAATAAGGTGCTATCTGAACGAAGTAGAAAGGTATTTCGCCCAACCGGAAATCGCGCCGCCACTGTTCCACCAACAGCTTAAGCCGCTGAGAATACTGGTCACCCGGGTCACCGACATTGCTGCACCCCTGATAGAAGAGAATGCCTTTCACGGTATAATTAAGAATAGGATGAAAAGTTCCATTCCCCCATACCAAGGGACGATGATAATCCCATTTGTACTTCCGCACATTGGTCATGGAGTCGAGGCTCTCCTTTGTGTAGCGCTTCAGATTGTCGGCATCGAGCCAACTCTCAACACGCGTACCGCCCTTGTTGGCAAGAATTAACCCCACAGGAATGTCGAGAGCACGATTCACGGCCTTGGCGAAGAAATATCCGGCAGCAGAGCAGTCACCGACGGTCTCCGGCGAAACGGTCTTCCACTCGCAATTGGCATCGTCGAGCGGTTTCATGCTCATCACGCTTGGAATCTTCACGTAATGGATACCCGAAAACTGACGTGCATTCAGCACTTCCTCATTGTAGCCCTCCACGGGACAGTTGCCGAAACCTTTGACCGGCATTTCCATATTGCTCTGTCCGGCGCAGACCCACACCTCGCCACTGAGGATATTGCTAACCGTGGTCTTGTCACCGTCATCGAATGTTACACTCAGAGGTTTATAACTGGCTTTGGGGGTATGCACGGTAATCAGGAAACGACCATCTTTCCCCGTTTTGGCTGTAGCTACCTGACTGGACCACGATGTTGAAACGCGAACCGTGGTACCAGGGCGATCCCATCCCCACAGACGAGCATCGCTGTTTTGTTGCAGAATCATACCATCGCCAACGAGATGAGGCAACTGCACCTTTGCCTGAACAGAGAGTGAACATACTGTCAGAGCAGAAAAGAAGAATGTACTGAAAAGATGTTTCATTTCTTAATAGATTATTTTTTTGTCAGTTTTTATAATTCATCAATTAGTATTATATGTCAAGGTTAATATTGAGAATTACTCTCAGACTATGACTTTTCGCTTGCCGTAAATCTGCCGGAATTCCGATGGCGTGCATCCCTTTAGCTTGCGGAAAGTGCGGTTGAAATTGCTGAGATTATTGTAGCCTACACCAAAACTGATAGTGGAAACGGTCTCATCGGTGTCCACAAGCAAGCGTGCCGCCTTCCCCATTCGCACCTCAGTAATGTAGGTGCTGAGCGGTCGACCAGTATGCAATTTAAAAAATCTGCTGAATGCACTGCTACTCATATTGGCAATGGATGCCAAGTCATCAAGTTTCAAATCATACATATAGTTCTCGGCAATATAATTCTTCACCTTCAAGATTTGACGACTGTCATCCTTCACATTCACCTTGGCGAAACTACTTGTGGCAAGCGTACGATAGTCACCGCTGACAGCCAATTCATTTAATATGGAGAGAAAACACAAAAGAGCTTCAAAATGGTCTTCTACTTGACTCAATCTGTCGAGTCGACCGTAAATTCTCATTATCGAGCGCTGTGAGAAAGCCACGCCTTTGCGTCCATCCTCCAGTAAATGACGGATGGCATCAAATGGTGTCTTAGAGAAAAAGTAATCGTTTGGATCCATGCCGAACCTGAACTGGATGGTGATTTCTCTTATATCACTGCTTTTACAATTTCCCTGTTCCCAGACATGCTCAAGCTGACCTGAAGTTATGAGCACCAAGTCCAGGTCGCCAATGGTCTCTGTACTGTCGCCCACAATGCGATTTACCCCTGCTGCTCCTTCCACAAAGTTGAGCTCAAATACATCATGGTTATGAATAGGATATGTAAATTCTTTCTTGTGTCGGTCGGCAATATATAATGCGTCTTTTTCCTGTAATGGTGTCAGTTCATGTAGAATTTGATGTTCCATAGAAGTAACAATTTGTAAATCTATGGCAAAGATAAGATATTTTTTCGCACAAAAGCTATATGTTGTAGTCTTTTTTATTCACAATTCCTCAAAAAACTGACACGACATCATCTTAGGATTACGAATGGAGTGGGACTATACATCCAACTCCCAGGAATTCAATCACTGAACCGTTCCATGATTTCAAGACACATTCTGCTGTTGTGGTAAGGACACTTCCAGAAACCGGCCTTGTCGTCTTTCCGGTTAGGCTCCATGTGGTCGTCTACACTCCAGAACCATTCACCACCTTTGTAGTCTATAAGATGATTCTTTACGAACTGCCAACAATCTGCAGCCACCTTCAAAGCCTGTTCATCGCCAAAATACTGATAAATGTCAATATGTCCGATGATGTTCTCACACATCACCCACCACTGCCGTTGCCGGTCTGTACGCCCGTCATTCCAATGCTCATAGATGAGCGATCCGTCGGGCTGTAGCCCGTCGTCTGCAGCTCTTGCTATATTAACCACAACAGGTCTCATGCGATGCAACAAGTCTTCATCACCCAGCTCAAGCGCTGTTTCATGAAGTAACCAAGCTGCCTCAATGTCATGTCCATAGCTCTGTACATTGCGCCGACCTTTCCAACAGTCGTTGAAGAAGAGATCAAGATGGAATGTCGATTTATTAATGATATACCTATTGAAGATTTCAAGTAGATTGACCGTTGAGCGGTAGACTTCCTTACGGACAGCCTCATAATGAGAAGTATCTCCACCCAGATTGCCCTTTGCCAACAGTTCGTTGAGACAGCGCAAGAGATTGGTGTAGGGTTCAATAACATGCAGATGTGTATTCATGGTACGCGAGGCGTTTTCATCTTTGTCGCTCAGTCGCATATCACCGATGGGCTGCCAGTCGCGTGTCAGCGCCTCAATGTATCCGTTATGCTCCCGGTCGAAAGCGTGAGCCTCAATGTCATGATAAAGACTGATGGCACAGTCCAAAGCCTGCAGGTCACCCGTTGCCCGCGCTATTTCGGAAAGTCCATAGATGGTGAATCCTATGGCGTAGGTTTGTTTTTTAGTGTCGCGCGGTGTGCCGTCGGCATTAAGGCTCCAATACACCCCACCATGCTCTAAATCTACGAAATGAGACATGATATAAAGCTTTGCCCGTTCGGCAACCTGAAACCATCTTTCATCTCTTGTTACACGAAAAGCCGCTGAGAATGCCCAGAGAATACGGGCATTGAGAATGGCTCCTTTTTCAGCATCGGGATGAGGTTTCCCTTCACCATCAATACGACCCAGGAAACCTCCTTGCGCATCGTCAACCATTCTGCTTTGCCAGAAAGGCAATATGTCTTCCTCTAATTCTTGCCGCATTTCGCTGCGCATTCGAAGAACGACCGGATTATTTGTCTTCATAATGATAAATCTTATTTATATTTATTATGTAGCGTCGGCTTCCACGTATGAAAGGAGCCTACCTCCATCTGTTTACAAGCCGAAGATTATTCGATTGCACTCTTTCTTCTCTTTTCCAGTTCGGCGGTGATAGACAGCATCTTCGACTCCGAAAGAGGATAGAGAGCTATGAAAATAAGCGAAAGCAAAGCTCCGGCGGCTGGTAACACAGAGAGAAACATTCGGATGCCGTTGATGGCAGCATCGGTCTGCACGCCATTTGCCACGAAACCGAAAGCCTCGAGCAGCCATCCCGTCAAGGCGGTTCCTATTGCCCAGCCAAGTTTCTGGCTCATAGAGCTCGACGAGAAGATAAGTCCCGTAGCGCGATTACCTGTCTTCAGTTCGGAATAATCGGAGCAGTCGGCATACATACTCCATAACAGCGGGAATACACTACCGGCACAAATACTGATGAGTACCTGTAGGATGAAGATAAGTACCAGTTGATTGCGATCAAGCAGATAAAAGAGCAGACTGAGAACGGTGGCAAAAGCCATGGCGAGCATGAATGTGCGACGCTTACCAATGTGATTGCTCACGGGAGCAGCAAGAATCACTCCCACAATATTGGCAGCCTGACCTACAGCAAGATACAAGCCTGACAACACGAAAGGAATACCAAGAAAGGTAATAGAACCAAAGGCTGTCTCGTCTATGTAATACTTGAAATAATAGACGGTGGCTCCATCTCGTATAGAGTTGAATACCAACGATGACACTCCGGCTCCCAGCAGAATCCACCAAGGCTTGTTATGCAACAGATCGGAAGCATCGGCCTTCAGCGGTGTGTGGGCAGCACCGGGAGCCGTTTTTACACGCTCACGGGTCAACAGAAAACAGCCGAAGAAAAGCAACACACAGGCCACGGATATGACAGCCACGGCTGCAAACCAGCCAAACTGCGCATGTGTCATCCAGCCCACCATTGAATCTGACTTGTCGCCTGCGCCAAAGGCATTGGCCAATGGCATGAAGAGCAGCAAGGCGATGAACGAGCCGAGATAGGCGAACATCATACGGAAGGTGGACAACACATTGCGATCGGCAGGATGAGGACTCATCACACCGAGCAACGAAGCATAAGGAACGTTGATTCCGCTATAGACCATCATCATCAAGGTGTAGGTAGCATAGGCGTAGACTATTTTGCCGGTAGCACCTACAGGCGGAGTAAGAAAAGTCAACGTACCTATCACACCGAAGGGTATGGCCAAGTAGAGAAGATAGGGACGGAACTTGCCCCACCTCGTCTCCGTACGGTCGGCAAAGGCACCTACTACAGGGTCGAAAAAAGAGTCCCAAATGCGAGTCACGGCAAACATCGTCCCCACTACGGCGGCCGACAATCCGTAGACATCCGTATAGAATATCATCAGATAGGCTCCGAAAATCTTCCAGAACATAGAGGAAGACATATCTCCGAAGCCATATCCGATTTTCTCGCTCAGTTTAATCATACGTTTTCGTTAACTTGGTTTTTCTTGATAAGACGGAGAATTTTTTTCACGCTCTCTCCCGTGGCATAGTCATCGGCAGGTGTATGCAGACAGTAGTCAACGAGCTTGTCCACCGTCGACTCTGCCACATGCATCCGTGTATCGGAGGAAGCGTAATAGATGAGTACCCTTCCATCTTCGTCGGCTATCCATCCGTTTGAGAACACTACGTTCATTACATCACCTATATACTCCTCTCCCTGAGGCACAAGGAAGTAGCCGCCCGGCTGAGCTATGACACGGGTGGGATCGTCGAGAGCTGTCATATACATGTACAGTACATAGCGCAAACCACTGGCACAACCTCTCACACCGTGGGCCAGATGGAGCCAGCCCTTGTCGGTCTTGATGGGATGGGGACCTTCACCATTTTTCACTTCCATGATGGTGTGATAATGACGAGCATTGATAATTTTCTCCTCCTTCACTTCGGCATGAGTTATATCATCCACGAGTGCCCAGCCGATGCCGCCACCGCTGCCCGCATCAATGAATCCGTCTTGCGGACGTGTATAGAAGGCATACTTTCCATTGACAAATTCAGGATGCAGCACCACATTGCGCTGCTGGCTCCTGGACTTAAGGTCGGGCAGACGTTCCCAAGTTTTCAGGTCTTTCGTACGAGCAATGGCAGCCGTGGCTGTGGCAGCGCTCAGGTCTTCCGGATGACTGTCGTCGTGACGTTCAGCGCAGAAGATGCCATAAATCCACCCATCCTCGTGCTGTGTGAGCCGCATATCATAAATATTCGTAGCGGGAATGACATCCTCCGGCATCGTGATGGGTTCGGGCCAGAAACGGAAATTGTCTACGCCGTTGGGACTTTCAGCCACTGCAAAAAAGCTTTTACGGTCGGCCCCCTCCACACGTACTACAAGCAAATATTTGCCATTGAGTTTGATGGCCCCGGAATTGAGGGTTGCATTCATCATGATGCGCTGCATGAGATAAGGATTATCCTTCTCGTTGAAGTCATAACGCCATTCCAACGGCGTATGCTCAGCAGTCACTACCGGATATTTATAACGGGTGTAAATACCGTTTCCCCATTCTTCGGGTTCGTTTTTTCTTGTTAGCAAGGCTTCATGGCGGGCTCGCAGTTCCGTCACTCTCTGTTTAAAATCTTTCATGTTATATCATTGATTTTTAATTATTCACAAATGTCATTGATAACTACAGACTTCATTGATATTTACGTATATCATTGATAAAAAGAGTATGCTTCATTTCATAAAACTTCCTAAAATCCGGAGCAGTGGCATGACCTGGTGCTGCCATATACATTTCCTTTGGATTGTCCCAGGCATTGCGCCAGAAGAGCACATAGCTCAGCGGATAATTCTTAATGACGGGCCATAGCACCTGTGTGAACCAACAGGCATTGGGCAGACGTTGGGAACCGGTTTCCGAAAGTGTCACCAGTTTTTTGTGCTCTTTACCAATTTTCGTCAGTCGATTTAGTTCTTTGGTCAGCCCGGCAGTGTATTTGGCGTCATCGGCATCAAAATCATAGAAGTCGATACCGAGCAGATCTATATATTTATCACCGGGATAACGTTCGAGGTAGTTCTCTACACCACCATTGGGGGAGTAGCACCAGACGAGATTGTCCAGATGGTGATAACGAACCAGCCGGTCATAGGTATAACGGAAAAGTTGCCGATATTCTTCGTCGGTACATCGTCCTTTCCCCCACCAGAACCAGTCGCCCGACATTTCGTGCCAAGGACGGAATATCACGGGAATTCGCTTTCCGTCCGGGGTGCGCAGACTGTCAAGGAAATTTGCTACAATATCGAGCCATTGGTTGAACAACTCATGCTTATCTCCGCCGGGCAAAACTGCAGAAACAGCATTGCCAGTAGGATCCCAAGCATTCTTCCCTGTAACAGGATTCCAGGGATGCCAACTTAACGTGACAATGCCTCCGCGCTCATGTTGAGCCATTATTTCACGTCTCATCCGGTCGAAAGGTACATTGTCTAAGTTCTTCGCCTGACCCAGTTCAATGGAGCCTAATTCGAAGCCCATCACTGCCGGATAGTCGCCGCAGACATCTTTGACGTCACTTCGACCTTCGTCCCACTTCCAGGTGGTACCGTAGACGGGGTCGTCCTGATGTCCAACCATAATACCAACACGCTGAAGAGATTTCAGTCGGTTGAGCAACTTACGTGCAGGACTTTTGGCCGTGGCTCCGATGGTAGAAATCAACATAACCATCAGAAGAGACATGATTTTCTTGGTTTTCATTATTGGATTACATTTGGTTCGCACCACTGCCGATCACGAGCACATGATTTCAACTCGTTCAGCAGGCAGCGGCACTTTTGTTTCATATCGTTTATTCCTCTTTTATCATGAATATCTCCCAAACCATGATATTCTTGAGGTACAATGCAAAGTTACAGCAAAAGATTTTGAAACACTTGTACTTTTTTGCCCAAAGATTGTACTATTATTTCAAATTGAGAACCCTGCTGCTCCATTCCCGCATCTGCCAGTTGTCCACGTTGTTGGTGTAGGGAATTTCCAGTCCGTGTTCCATGAGATAGGCACCCGTGAACTGCTTTCCCTCGAAGGGGAGCGGTGTCTTGTCCACGCGGTCAAGTTCGGTCACGGTATAGAGACGGTCGGGGTCGAGACCGGCCATCTTGATGCGCGGCAGATGCTGATTGACAAAGGTCTCCGTCTTCCACCAGAAGAACACGGCCTCCGACTTGTCGGGCTTCACATACATGAGCGAGGCAACACCCTTGCGGTCGTAGGGACTCTGCAAGCGGTATAGGTCGCCCATCTGCACCACGGGGCGAATCTGCTTGTATTCTGCGATGGCCTTACGGCACTGTGCTTTTTCGGCATCGGTCATGTTCTTTGGCTGAATCTCCATGCCCAGTCGACCCGACATGGCTACGTCGATGCGGTATTTCAGCGGCACCACTCGGCCCGTCTGGTGGTTGGGGGCATTGGAGATGTGCGAAGCCATGGCTATGGCGGGGAAAAAATAGCTGGTGCCCCACTGCATATACACACGTTGGAGGGCATCGGTGTTGTCGCTCACCCAAAACTCATCGAAATCAGGCAGCACACCCCAGTTGGCCCTGCCGCCTCCGCTGGCACAGGCTTGGATGATGAGGTCGGGATATTTCTGACGGATGCGCTCCAACACCTTACGCAGTCCTTCGTGATAGGCGATGTAGAGATGACTCTGGGCTGCCATGGGAAGATACTGAGAACCGTGATTCATAATGGACATATTGGCGTCCCATTTGATATAGGCGATTTCCGGATAGCGGGTCATCAGATTGTCAACCACTGAAAACACAAAGTCTTGCACCTTGGGATTCCCCAAGTCAAGCACAAGTTGCGTGCCGCCTCTCCCCACAACAGCATCACGGCGTGGGGCCTTGATAACCCAGTCGGGATGCTTCTCATAGAGTTCACTTTTCGTATTGGTCATCTCCGGCTCAATCCAGATGCCAAACTTAATACCGTGCTTCTTGGCGTCGCGGATGAGTCCCTCAATCCCGTCGGGCAGCTTCTCGCGGTCCACCACCCAGTCGCCGAGCGAAGAGTTGTCCGTCTTGCGTTTGTATTTGTCGCCGAACCATCCGTCGTCCATGACAAACAGTTCGCCACCCATGTCGGCAATGTCTCCCATCATCTGGTCCATTCCCTTCTGATTGATGTCAAAATAGACACCCTCCCAGGAGTTGAGCAGAATCATGCGCTCCTTGTCGCCATGGCACAGCATGTATTTCCTGCCCCATTTATGGAAGTTGCGGCTGGCGCCAGACAGTCCTTCCTTAGAGAAGGTCAAAGCTAAATGAGGTGTTGCAAAAGTTTCGCCCCGTCGCAGATTGTAGGCGGAGTTCTCCGTGTCAATACCGGCAAAGAAATAGTGGTAGTCGGTGTCGTCGGTCACGGTGTTCAGCCGGTAGTTGCCGCTGTAGCAGAGAGCAGCTCCAATTACGTCACCCGCGTTCTCCCGTCCTTTACCGTCGAGCGAGAACATCACTTCTGCATGTTCCGTATGCGAGTTGCGCACGCCGTCACGGTTGCGAACAGTCAGTTCACCGGCCTGCAGCGGTTCCTCGCATACCTGCGCCTCATTTGCCCATGAACCATAGAGGTGGGAAATCCACACATTACCCCTTCGGATAGGCAACATGGCGGAGGCATACTGTCGGAGACTGACAGTGCCCTTCTCTTTATTGGATATTTCTGTCCACACCTCTATCATGTCCACATCGGCGTAAGTCTTGTATTTGAGGTCAACGCTGAAGTTATAGACGGGGTCCTTGAGATGGATAGTGGTAACGTCTCCCTGCTGATCCGAGCCCGTTACGACAAGCCGGGTGCTCATGTTGCCGTCGGCATGAACCACACTGAGAACAGCCTCAGCCGGACAGTTCATTCCGTAGGCAGGATAAGCATCCATACGTCCGTTGGAGGGAACGCCGAGCCGGGTAGTCATGTCGGCCGACAGACGACTGCCGAAATAGACATACTGAGGCTGACGACCCTCGTCGGCCTGGATGACCATCGACATTCCGGGAGTTGTGATATGAAGTTGCCGGGCGGCACAGGTAAGACTGCCCAGCAGACATAGAGCAAGAGTGGCAAGTTGTTTCATTGTTTATTATTTCTGAGTTATTATATGATAATCAATTCAATAAGGGGAAACAAAATCAATAATGAATAATTAATCATCCATGAAGTTATTTAATTCATTATCCATGACGGACATTCAATTCTTATATGACCCGGTCTCTTCTTCGGCCCTCATCATTTATCGGCGCCTTCTTCACCCAGATGAGGAAGATAAAGAGCGTTGACGTCATGAAGCAACAGCGTACGTGGAAGATTGCAAAACTTCACAAAGTCTGAAAGCGCAGGATGTCCTAAAAAGGGAATTCCGAAATGGTGACTGTCTCGATTGGCACCAGTCAAAAGATAGGCCACATGATAATGAGCCAACATAGGCGCCACTGAAGCGGTCCATACGTTGTCAGGCATTGAAACGGATGAGGCAAGTGCTACGCCCAGCGGTTTGTGATGTCTTGCGGCAGCTTCTGCAATAGGTTGAAGACTTGCCTGTCCTTCGAGACTTACACAGGCTTCTATGATATCAACGTCCTCTTCGGGATAGCGCGTCTCAATCCACGGTGCACAACGACTGTAGACCATCAACACATTGGGCAGCTCTTTACTTTTGAGTCGTTCTGTCATTTCCTGCCAAAGTTGCCGATACTGACTATCCGAGAGTCGATTCCACCAGCCCTGACCATCAAGACAAGGGCGGAACAACACGGGCACTCTCACGCCATAACTTGTTCGGAGAGTGGTAATAAAAGAAGCTACACTATCGAGTGCCGCATCCATTTGCAACTCATCGTGTGGCTGCGGATTCCAAGTGAGAAGTACAGCACCACCCAAGTCGAAATGCCGGACTGCAGCTGTTCTAAGTTTGTCGAGCCATTGTTGACGGGCCTTCACACCAGAACGTTGCACGGGGCGGTCAATTCCAGATATATCCAAGGCAAGTAGAGCCGGAAGGTCTCCTACAGCATTCTGCACGTCACTACGGGCACTGTCACCCCTCCAACCTACTCCATAAAGGGTGTCATCGGCATGTCCCAGAAGATAGCCTGCAGTGTCGGCCTGTGAAGCAAGATGCTTAAGCAGGAGCTCTGTACGCACGGTGCGACCAGAATCTCCAATGTCATCTTGCGAATGATGTTTGCAGGAGGTTACGACGAAAGTTACTGATATGGTAAGTGCCCAAAAGACGGACTTAAGCAAGGTGGACATGATTTGAAATTTACGAAAAGAATATTAAATAAACAGGACCTGACTCGTTACTATCGAAGACCAGGTTTGTCTTGACTTTGATTAATGCTATCAGTAAAACGGGCCGACCGGGACGTTATTATTCCCGGACGGCCCTACTACCACTTATTGACATTCTTTTAGGAGGTGTATTCGCCTTCCGGCAAGTTTTCATCTCCTATTGTATGTCATCTAGCATGAGCACGTTGTCAGATTCTGCTGCAGCTGACCACCACGCATCCGATGCATGTGGAACGCCGTCGCTATAATTGCCATACCAAGGCATAAACCAGCTCCATGTTCCTCCGGCACCCCATACATCATCTATGCCGGCTATGGCACCACATTCGCTCATTGTGACCATTTTGTTCGGATAGGTTTGTTGCATTGCATTGAAGGTTGTAGCGATGGTGCTTGCATCCGACACATTGTAGATATCGGCACCGATGACGTCCACGTATGCATCACCGGGATACCAGTTGCTGTCATAGTCAGCTCCCGTCCATACCCAGACGAGGTTGTTCACGCCCTGCTCCTGGAAATAAGTGAACATGTACTGCCACAACTGCTTGAAAGTATCTGCTCCAGCTGAGCCCCACCAGAACCATGCAGAGCCACCGTCATAAACTTCTGTATTGCCGGAAGCCTCGTGCAGCGGACGCCAAAGAACAGCAATGCCCTCGTCCTGAAGAGCCTTCAATCGGGTAGCCATCTCTTCAAGGTCACGCTGCATAGTCTTGTATTCCAGAGTACCTTCAGTGAGAATATTAGCACAGTCGAAGGTAGTTGCATCAGGCCGATAGGTCATCTCACCGCTGCCACTCGAAACATAGTTAACAGATGTAACTGTGTAGTCATGACCGCTAATGATAATACCGTTCTTCACAGCCTCAGCAGAAGTAGCGTCAAGCACAAGCATGTAGGTAGCACCCGTATTTATCTCCTTGCCAAAGGTACTGTAGGAAGAACCAATATCGAAGTAGTCGTACGATGTGCCATCAGCATCCGTAACGCCGGCCCAGTTGGCATCCTTAATGGAGCCCTGAGCGCCACTGGCATTTTTGTAGTGTACCACGATTGTGTCGCCAGCTTGTGCATTAGCGAGGATAGCCTTCGATGCGTCATCGGTGAGCTGCAAGTTGCCGCTCCAGTCGCTTGGCATCGTTGTTACATCTGCAGATAATCCCTGCGTAGGCACGAGCCAGTGCCACATGGCTGCCACGATACCTCCTTTGCTATGCCAATTGGTGACAGGCGTCAAGTCATCGTAATCAATCCAGCTTTCTCCACTATAAGGTATGTGGATATAGTCGAAGCAGGCAATGGCCGGATACTTTCCCGTCAACTGATAAACGCTTTCTGCACCTTCCGTGTTCCAGTTGACATTGGCCATGGCTCCGGAGAGAATCTTGGAGCCATAGTTGTCGTAGAGCAATTTGTAGAGAGTTTGTGCATCACTATTGGCATTAGTATTTGCCAACTCTGTGGTTACATTAACAGGAGTTCCCGTCCAAGTCGCTGTGATTTCTCCAGCAGGTGTTTTCTCAGGTCCATAGAGCAGTCCGGCCGGAATGTCAATGGTGACTTGTTCTGCGGCAGGTACAGTAGCAATAATTGTAAGCACACTATCGGAACCCAAGACCATACAAGAGTCGACAGACTCTCCGTTGATTGTCACCTGTGAGGAATTTGCAGTGGCGAAGAACACATTCTTATCGAAAGTAAGATAAAATGTGTCAAGACCGGCCGTCAGTGTTGAATTCAGGTCAGGATCTGCTGACACCAAAACGGGCGCATCTACAGAAGGAATAGTATATTGCGCATCTGTATCGGCACAGGCTGCCAGTGCAAGTACAGCAACTGAGGCACAGATGGATTGGAAAATATGTCTAATTTTCATTGTCATAAACATTATGTGTTGATT
>JBMNUW010000078.1:0-14319 GCA_050946475.1 Prevotella sp. | reverse complement strand
TCCCTTGTTAGGTTTGCCTCTCACGACCAAATTGCAGGGTTGCCGGACCCCGTCCCGTTAGGCCCCGTTATTATCAATCCGCGTCGAAAGAAATATATGAATCATGTCCGTCACAACTTGAAAGATTCATTAAAATATTTCTTGATAATTATTTGTTTTTTGCGCAAGATTTGTTTATTTTTGCCGCAACGAACCCATTTAAACTAAAAAACCAAGAGATATTAATTGAAAATTTATGATTACAACTTCAATGATTATTGAGCTAATAATCGTTTTGTTAGCTCTGTATGTAGGCTCCCGCTTTGGAAGTCTTGCCTTGGGTGCCATTTCCGGCATCGGACTAGCCCTGCTTGTGTTCGGCTTCGGCCTCAAACCCGGAAATCCCCCGACAGACGTTATCTACATCATCATTGCCGCAGTGACTTGTGCGGGCATTCTGCAAGCCTCCGGCGGAATGGACTGGCTCATCCAGATTGCCGAGAGACTGTTGCGTAAACACCCCGACCGCATCACCTTCCTGGCTCCCCTCTGCACCTTCTTCCTCACGGTGTTCGTAGGAACAGGTCACGTCGTCTATACCCTGATGCCCATCATCGTAGACATCGCTATCAAGAAAGGCATCCGCCCGGAACGTCCCTGCGCCGTGGCCTCCATCGCCTCTCAGGTAGGCATCACCTGCTCACCCATTGCAGCTGCCGTGGTAGCATTTGTCACCATCTCCAATGCCAATGGATTCGATGTGACGATTCCCCAAGTGCTGATGATTACCATCCCCTCCTGTCTTTGCGGTCTGATGTGCGCTGCCGCCGCTTCCTATCATCGCGGACTTGACTTGGACAAGGACAAGGAGTTTCAGAAGCGCATTTCCAATCCGGCAACCTATAACTATGTATACGGAAAATCTGATACAACTCTCAATAAGACGATAGCTAAGGAGTCCAAATGGGCAGTCTACATCTTCTTCGGCGCCCTGGCTGTCATCGTGCTGTTTGCTCTATTCCAGAATCTGCTTCCCACTTATTCTTCTGTGAAAGCCGTTGACGGTGCCGCCAGTCTTGCTGTAGGAAGCAGCGGAACGACCATCTCGCCGAAACAATTGGCCGATGCCAACATCGTAGTGCCCGGCGTCACGATGGCTACCACTACAAAACTGAAGATGAACCTCGTCATCCAGATTATCATGATTTCAGCAGCCGCCCTGATGATTATCTTCTGCAAAGCCAGTCCTAAGAAAGCCGTCAGCGGTGCTGTCTGGCAGAGTGGCATGGTGGCAGTAGTTGCCATCTACGGTATTGCATGGATGGCTGATACTTATTTTTCCAACTATATCGGTGAGATGCAAGTCATGCTGGGCGATATCGTCGCCAAGTACAAATGGTCGATAGCCATTGTGTTCTTCCTTGTTTCGGTGCTAATCAACTCGCAGGGAGCCGTGGTTGTGTCAATGCTTCCCCTTGCCTATCAACTCGGCATCCCCGGTCCGGTGCTTCTCGGTGTGCTGCCCAGTGTCTACGGCTACTTCTTCATCCCCAACTATCCTTCGGATATTGCCACGGTGAACTTCGACCGAACGGGCACCACTGTCATAGGCAAGTATCTGCTGAATCACAGTTTCATGATGCCAGGCCTCATCTCCGTGTCCGTCTCAACGGTTGTGGGCTACATCTTGACCAGTATCTTCTATTGACCTTTGCCACAGGCATTTCGCGCCAATAAATCAACCTGTTGTGGGAAGTCGCGTCTCCATCTCCGCGACTTCCCACATTTTCGTTTTATCATTCTCAGGTTGTCAGAGGTAAATTCACAGATGGTCCGTTGAAACCTGACATGATTCTGCAGACGCCGGGAATTGATTGAGATTGTTCAACTGAGAAGAAAAAAATTATGGAATAAGAGTACAAAACTGAATAAAACTTACTAACTTTGTACGTCAATCAACAGGAAAGCAAGATGCTGGAATACAAGAAAGTCAGCGTGTCACTGCCCGGGGATGGATGTTCCTCTCCCGTGTCCTTCATGGCAAGTCCAGGTCAGACAGTATGTCTCTGCGGTCCGTCGGGCTGCGGCAAGAGTCGTCTGCTCAAAGCTGCCATGGCGCTCGAGCCCGTCCGCAACGGATTCATCACCATCGACGGCGAGCCCGTGGATGCCGGTTCCGGCAGCTATTTCCGGCAGATGATAAGCTATGTGCCACAGGCACTGCCCGAAACAAACGGTACAACGGCCTCTCTTTTCGAAGAACTGTTCGCTCTCAAAAGTCACCGGGGAAAACACCTCGGGAAAAAGGCGCTCCTGGCAGAATGGCAATTAGTGGGACTCGACGCTTCGCTTTACACCTCGCCTTGGTTGCAGATTGACGAAACTTTAAGGCGACGGGCCCTGCTGACGGCAACCGTATTGCTACAACGCCCCATTCTCTTGGTGGACAGCCCCGTAAACGACGAGCTCACCGCGCGTTATCTCCAAAGCGTAGCGCAAAATGGCGTGGAGGTGATATGTGCCAGTCGCACTCCACTTCCTCTCGCCACACAAACGATAACCCTCTCAACCGATTCAAAATGAATATCACCCTCTACGGACTTCTCGCTGCCATACTTCTACTGGCTATACCTCTCTATATTGACCACGCATTTCAACTTCATCTGTTTGGTCGTCTTCTGAAGAGCATCGGACTACTGCTACTCAACATGGGCATATTGACGCTCATTGTCTATTTCATAGTCCTTGCCAATCATCCTGCCGTTACCTTGTTGGGAATCGTGGTTCTCACAGCCGTAAGTGCAGCCTTCACCGTAGGACGCGCCCGATTGAACAAATGGCGTATGTGGATACCTGTGTTTCTCGGTCTGCTGCCGGTGGTTCTGCTGGTGACTTTCTATCTTACCTTTCTCTCTTTAGGTCAGTCCAACCCCTTCAAAGGTCCGGCCCTCCTGTCTTTGGCGGGCATTCTCACAGGCTCCGTCATTGGCATCAACGCCCGTGCACTGTCTGTCTACCACATGGGACTGCGCCATCATCATCAACTCTACTATTATCTGATAGGCAATGGTGCCACCCACCGAGAAGCCGTGGCCTATCTCCTTCGCCGCAGTTTACAGGCATCGCTGTTGCCCTCTATCAGCAGAATGGGCTATACGGTTGCAGCCGTCACTCCTCTGGTGTTCTGGACATCTGTAATGCTGGGACAAACCGTCATTTCTGCCTGTCTGCTGGAGCTCACGGTAATCTTGGCAGTTCCCGCCGTGAGCCTTTCTTCCCTGTTCCTCACCCTCCTGCTCTCTCGTCGCTATGCCTTCGACGAGTATGAGCGGATAAAAACCAAGGAACAACCTGTAGCCAGACAACCTAAAAACGAGGCTCCTGTTGAATAGCCATTAACATTTTTCAAAAACCAAACAGCGCAAATGACATTGCTAAAGAGCATGAATTGCAATGTCATAGAGCGCAAATCTCACTGTTATACAGCACAAATCATTATGCTACGCAGCATGAATCACCTTGCCAGACAGCATGAATCACCTTGCCAGACAGTATGAATGACAAAGCGAAAGATGCTGTTCGACGAGGTGTTTAACAGGAAACGAGATTGTGTCCCAGGTGGGGCACAATCAAGTCTCACGTGGGGCATAATCGAGACCCACGTGGGAAACAATCGAGACCCACGTGGGAGACAATCTTGCCCCACGTGGGAGACAATTATGACTCAGGCAGGACGCAATGAAAACCCAGGTGGGAAACAACATGAAAAACAGACTTTTAAAGGTATAAAGACAGGCTTTCACGGCATCAAAGGGTACGTCAAAGGGTATGTCAAATGAACTGTGTCAAAGCATCAAAGAAGGCCCATGATTCCGCAAAGAACATCAAACGACAATATTGAAAACACATCCATCAACAATGTTGAAAACAGGAGAAACAACTACTGCAAAACAGTTATCGATTAAGGGAAAATATCATTTTTGAATACAGATTTTAATAAAATAATCGTTATTTAGAAAAAATATGCTTAAATTTGCGCGTTAGACTAAAAAAACGATGAAACGTGTTCTCTTTGCTTTCACCTTTTTAATAATGGTTATACACTTGCAAGCACAGACGCATGTGTATGACGTGTTACAATATGGTGCCAAGGGCGACGGTCAGACCGACGATGCCGCAGCCATACAGCGTGCCGTGGACGACTGCAGTGCGCAAGGCGGCGGTCAGATTTTTTTCGCTCCCGGACATACTTTCCTGGCAGGTCCCGTGGAATTGAAATCCGACATTGAACTCTACCTCGCTCCTACTGCCGTCTTAAAGGCGCATCCCGACGAACGACGCTACACGATGAGTGCCTTCGGAGAGAATCGTGGTGAGGGAATGCGATGGCTTTGGGCAGAACACTTCAAGAACCTTTCCATACGTGGGCAGGGAACCATCGACGGCAACGGCGTGAATTTCATGGGCAAGGAACTGGCAGACTCGTATGAACTCAAGCCCGTTAGTAACTTCGACCCGCGTCCTCACGTGCTGACCCTCATCGACGGAAAGAACCTGTCCGTGCGCGACGTCACCATCAGAGAAGGCGCTTATTGGACAGTTCACGTCATCGGGTGCGAAGATGTGGTGATAGACGGTATCAACCTGCTTAACAACCTGAAAATACGCAACGGCGACGGCATTGACATCGACCACTCGCGCCACGTGCGCATCAGCAACTGCCACATCACATCGGGCGACGACTGCATCTGCCTGAAAAACCGGAGAGAATTTGAACAATACGGGTCCTGCCACGACATCGCAGTGACCAACTGTACCATGACCTCCCGCTCATGCGCCATCAAGATAGGGTCCGAGAACATGGACTCCATCTATAACGTCACCGTGGACAACTGCGTCATTACCCGTTCCAACCGCGGCATCGGCATACAGAACCGCGACGAGGGAACCGTTACCGACGTGACATTCTCCAACATCACCATGGACCTTCAGCTATGGAGCGACGTATGGTGGGGGAAGGCCGAGCCCATCTACGTGACGAGCTACCCTCGCGCCAACGGCAATAACAAAGATGCCAACTGGCGATTCCCAAAAGGAGAAACGCAGGGACGTTGCGGGGAGGTGAGCCGCATCTTCTTCAACAACATCTTTGCTACGTCAGAAAACGGATGTTTCGTTGGTGGCGACACACCAGGGAAGGTACACCATGTTATATTTAATAATGTATTTCTGCGTCATCGCCGGGTGACCACTTACCAGACAGGAATGGCCGACTTGCGTCCCTGCCGCGACGAACAGATGATGAAAATCGATGAATATAACTGTTGGAACAGCAAAGCCAGCGATTGCAAGCTGGACGTGATAAAGATGTTGTAACAGAAATATAACACTATAAAATAGTTTTTGCAACATGAAGTCCTTAACTTTGCACCCACTTAAGAAGCGCATGGGAACCTACCGGAACATTAAAACAAAAAATAAATGCCATATAAGATTCATTTTCACGCTGTTAATATGGCTGATTTCGTTTCAGATGCAGGCTAATCCCGTAGACCGCCTTCTGGAGCGAATCGACAAAGGTGCATCGCGTAAATTTGAGACTCAACTGCAGCAAAACTCACGTGACTTCTTCGAGCTTTCGAAATCTGGCAACAAGGTACTTATCAAGGGAAACACCTGGGTGAACATCGCCGTGGGACTGAACTGGTATCTGAAATACTATGCCGGCATACATCTCTCATGGAACCAGATGACTGCCCGTCTGCCACAAAAGTTGCCCCTTCCGCAAAAAACGGAACGACACGAGACAGACCTCAAGTTGCGCTACGACTTCAACTATTGCACCTTTTCCTATTCCATGGCATTCTGGGACTGGAAACGGTGGCAACGCGAGATTGACTGGATGGCGCTCCATGGCGTAAACATGCCTTTAGCAGTCACAGGAGCCGAATGTGTCTGGCGCAGAATGCTGCTCCGCATGGGCTACAGCGAACAACAGATAGGACGCTTCATCGCCGGGCCTGCCTTCCTTGCCTGGTGGCAGATGAACAATCTCGAAGGATGGGGCGGTCCTTTGCCACAATCGTGGTACAACGATCAGGAACAATTGCAACGACGCATTCTGAAAGAAGAACGCGCATGGGGAATGACCCCTGTGCTGCCCGGTTATTGCGGTATGCTGCCCAGCGAACTCGCCGAACATCCCGGACTGGGGAAAGCTCCGCGCAAAGGAGGGGAAAAATGGAACGGATATACGCGTCCTGCCATCATTGACACGGACAGCAAAGAATTCGACAAAATTGCAGATATTTACTATGAGGAACTGACACGTCTCTATGGAAAGGCACGATATTATTCTATGGACCCCTTCCATGAGACCAACGACGATGCGACCATTAATTATGCCGAAGCAGGAGAAAAACTGCTGAAAGCTATGAAGCGGGCTAATCCTAAAGCCACATGGGTGGTACAGGGATGGACGGAGAATCCGCGCGAGGAGATGATACGCAACATCCCCGAGGGCGACCTGCTCGTGCTCGATCTCTTTTCCGAATGTCGCCCCATGTTCGGCGCACCGAGCATCTGGCGCAGAGCAAACGGCTACGGACAGCACGGCTGGCTGTTCTGCATGTTGGAAAACTTCGGAGCCAATGTAGGACTGCACGGACGTATGGACCAATTGCTCGACAACTATTATATGGCTGCAGGTGTCAATTCCGACAAGAGCACAAACGGACTTGCCAACGCCCGCAAGCATCTTAAAGGCATTGGGTTCACCATGGAGGGAACGGAAAACAATCCGATGATGTTCGAACTCATGAGCGAATTGCCCTGGCGAAACGAGCGAGTGGAACGTGAATCATGGCTTGCCTCTTATGTCAAGGCAAGATATGGAAAAGACCATCCCGCCGTGCAACAAGCTTGGAAACTGCTGGGACAGACCATCTACAACTGTCCCAAAGGCAACAACCAGCAAGGGCCTCACGAGAGCATCTTCGACGGAAGACCCTCACTCGACAACTTCCAGGTGAAATCGTGGTCGAAGATGCGAAACTATTACGACCCCGACGACACACGGAGGGCTGCTGAATTGATGGTGAGTGCCGCCGATGAGTTCCGCGGGAACAATAATTTCGAATACGACCTGGTGGACATTGTTCGTCAGGCAATGGACGATCAGGCGCGCCTGCAATACCAGCGTGTCATTGGTGATTACAAGGCTGGAGCCCGACACTCCTTCAGTGCTGATTCTGCCCGATTCCTGCACATGCTACTGTTGCAGGACTCACTGCTGGGCACGAGACGCGAGTTCAGACTCGGCCACTGGACAGAGGCTGCAAGAGCCCTGGGGCATACCGAGCAGGAGAAAGACCAATACGAATGGAACGCACGGGTGCAGATCACAACCTGGGGTAACAGAACCTGCGCCAACGAGGGCGGACTAAGAGATTATGCTCACAAAGAATGGCAAGGACTGCTGAGCGACTTCTACTACATAAGATGGCACACCTTTTTCGATGCACTCTCAAAACAGATGCAACGCCAGTCGCAACCAGACCCGACCGGTCTCGGCGAAGGAGTTAACTCCAACAAGACGGCAGAAGAACTGTTTCAAATGGCACTGCCCTCCGCACCGGCAATCGACTGGTATGCACTGGAGGAACCGTGGACCCTGCAGCATCAGCACTACAGCGCAGAACCGAAGGGCGATTGCATCGAAACGGCTCGTCGTGTGATGGCACTGATTGCTCAGAATCGTTAAAGTCGTCTGATTATATGTCCGACCCTTTTAGATATTTCGAATGTAATATAAATTATCCATGCTAAAACACGGACAAGAAAATATTGATTATCAGAGAAACAAACCTCTTCCGGAGAACGCATCTCCGGAAGAAGAACCGTGCCAACCGAAAAATGCTTCACAATCGGAGGCTGTCGCTTCCGATGCGGTCAGGTACCCGAACAAGAAAAGACTGGTCAGTCTGGATGTGTTCCGAGGACTGACGGTAATGTTCATGATTTTCGTGAACAACGGTGCCGGAGATGAAATATTCCATCCACTCACTCATTCAGCATGGAACGGAATGACACCTTGCGACCTGGTATTCCCATTTTTCATCTTCATCATGGGAATGTCAACCTACCTTAGCTTGAAAAAGACCCAGTTCAGATGCACCCGTCAGACCTTAGCTCACGTGCTTCGACGCACCCTTCTTCTCTTTCTCATCGGCCTTGCCATCAACTGGACCGATATGGCTTTTAGCGGTCATCCTTTCGATATGAGCCATCTGCGCATCATGGGTGTGATGCAGCGTCTGGGCCTCTGCTATGGCTGCTGTGCTCTGTCGGTGATGGCCATTGTGAAACTGACCGGGAAACTCCACGGTGTAGTCATCCTCAGCGGCCTGCTTCTCGTCGTCTACTCTGTAATTCTGCTCGGTTTCGGAGGCTATGAGCAAGACCCGCGAACCAACATTCTCGCCATCGTGGACCAGCAGGTGCTGGGATTCGATCACCTCTATCATAAGTCGGCCGTAGACCCGGAGGGCCTGCTCTCCACTCTTTCCGCCATAGCCCAGACCTTGCTGGGATTCTATGTAGCATTCCTTGCACTGGGTCGGACCTCAAATATGAAGGACAAGGTGACTATGCTTCTCACTGCAGGTGCCTTGCTTACCGTTATCGGCGGTCTGCTTTCCTACGGGATGCCTCTCAACAAACGTGTCTGGAGTCCCAGCTATGCACTGTTGACCAGCGGACTGGCTTGTTCCGTTCTGGCACTGCTTGCCCTGGCAATAGACCAGGGGAAACAAGATACCGGCGGCATCGGTCTTGGACTGAAGAACATGACTCTTGTTTTCGGCACCAATCCTCTGTTACTCTATGTGGTCAGTGAAATACTGGCCATCATCTTCGGTGCAACCGGGGTGAAAGAAGCCGTCTACCAAGTGTTCCTTGCCTTTGTGGGCAACGGCTATTGGGCGAGTGTGGTCTATGCCACAGCCTTTGTCGCTCTGCACGCCCTGATGGGTTATCCGCTGTGGAAGCGGCACATTTTCGTGAAACTGTGATGAAAATCCCCGTGCAGTCCCGCATTTATCCAGGCTGAATAGAAGAAATATAACATAAATTATCCGATACAATTCACAACTCTATAAATAACATAAACTAAGCTTATGTCAAAATCGCAACTACGAATGAAGATGGCAACCAAGAGCTTCTTGCTCACTGCTTGCCTGTCAGTTTGTGGCACCGCAGCGATGGCACAGTCACAGAAAACCGGAGTCATCACGGATGCCAATGGCGAACCTCTCATCGGCGTGACGGTGAAAGAAGTAGGAACATCCAACGGCGTCATCACCGACGTCGACGGACGCTACTCCATCACTACGACCAAACCCAATGCCAAGCTTGAGGTGTCGTATGTGGGTTATGTACCTCAGACCATCAAGCCGGGACAGAGCGTACAACTTCAGGAAGACGCCGCCGAACTTAACGAGGTAGTGGTTGTCGGTTACGGTACCATGCGCCGCAAGGACGTAACCTCCTCTATTACCACAGTTGATGCCAAGGACTTGAACACCGGTGTCTACACCGACCCCGCTCAGCTGTTGCAGGGCAAGGTGTCGGGTCTGGTGGTTACCAACACCGCCGACCCCAGCGGTTCCCCCTCAGTGACCCTGCGTGGTGCCTCCACCCTTCGCACGGGTGAGGCCCAGGAGCCTTACTATATCATTGACGGCGTGCCTGGAGCCGACCTCTCGCTGATTTCGCCCGACGACATCGAGAGCATCGACGTTCTTCGCGACGCTACCGCAACAGCCATCTATGGTTCGAAGGCTGCCAACGGAGTCATCATCGTAACTACAAAGAAAGGCAGGGGCGGACGGACGAATGTGACTTACAGTACGTATGTGGCATTCGACAGAGTGTCGAAGAAACTCGACATGATGACGGCCGACGAACTCCGCGACTATGCTGCCGCTAACGACTTCGAACTGACCAATGATGAAGGAGCCGACACAGACTGGCAAGATGAAGTGGAGCAGACCGGTATCGCCCACAACCACAACGTGAGCATCAGTGGAGGCAACGACAAGACTTCCTATAATGCCAGCGTCAACTACATGAACCGTCAGGGTGTCATCAAAGGTTCCAGAATGAATCGAGTGACCGGCAGGGCACTTGTCAGCACGAATGTGTTGAAAGACCACTTGAAACTCTCGCTGGGTCTGAACGCCAGTGAAGGCCATTTCCGCAGCGTACAGATGGGCGATGACGGAGCAAGTGTGCTGGATGCCATGTATTACTATTCGCCTTGCGACCCTGTTTACAATGAAGACGGCAGCTACTATGAAAACGGAACTATCTCACAATATTACAATCCTATTGGAATGATAAACAATGATAAGTTCCAGAACATCCGCCGCCGTTATCAAATCACTGCGAACGCCGTTGCTACCATTCTCCCTGGCCTCACATGGACGGTCAACTATACCTACATGAACCATCAGAACATCTACAGCGGCTACAACAGCGTGAACTCGCAGCTCGTCCAGACCAACGGACAGGCTTCGCGCAACACCTATCAAGGTCATAAGCAGGTGTTCGAGACCTTCGGCAACTGGACCAAGACCTTCAACGAAAAGCACACCGTCGGCTTGATGGCAGGTTATTCCTGGGAAGAGAAAGTCTCCAACGACGGCTTCGGCGTTACCGTATACAACTTCTATAACGACGATGTAGGCTGGTACAATCTCTCCTATGCCAATGAAATCAACGGTATCGACGGAGTGACCAGCGGCGCTGAATATACGCTGAGAATGATTTCTTTCTACGGACGTGCCAACTACTCCTATAACAGCAAGTACAATTTCCAGGCTACCATTCGCCGAGACGGCAGCTCGGCCTTCGGAAAGAACAACCGCTGGGCTACCTTCCCCTCTGTATCAGCCGCATGGCGTCTCTCCGAGGAAGACTTCATCAAGAATCTCAACGTCTTCGACGATTTGAAGCTGCGCATTGGTTACGGTGTCAGCGGAAACTCACTGGGCTTCGATGCCTACACTGCCCTGCAGACCTACGGTGCCAGCGGATGGTTTACCTACACTGATGCAAATGGCAACTCCTATTTGCGTCGTACCCTTGCCGCCACCAATAATGCCAATCCCGACCTGAAGTGGGAAAAGACGGGCATGTTCAACATCGGTCTCGACTTCGCTTTCTTCAACGGTCGACTGAGTGGTACCATCGAGTATTACGACAAGCGCACCAGCGATTTGATTTACTATTATCCTGTCTCCACCAACCGCTATCCTTACGGCACGATGACTGCCAACGTGGGTAAAATCAGCAACAAGGGTATTGAATTCACCATCAACGCTGTGCCTGTGAAGACCAAAGACTTCCAGTGGCAGACCATGCTGAACCTCTCGCACAATAAGAATAATGTGGAGAAGCTCTCCAACTCTCAATACTCCGTGGACTACATCGATACTGCCAATCCTCGCATTGCAGGTTTCTCTTCCACCAACAGCGTTCAGCGCATCATGGAAGGCGAACCTCTCGGTACCTTCTATACCTATGAGTTCGCAGGTTTCGACGACTCCGGCAAGTCGCTCTTCTATGAGCACGATGAAGAAACAGGCGAGCGCACGGGCAATACCACCGATTCACCACAGGAGAAAGACCGTACCAAGGTGGGCTGCGCACAGCCCGACCTGACGATGGGCTGGAACAACACGCTGAGCTACAAGAAGTGGTCGCTCACCATGTTCTTCACCGGCGTATTCGGCAACGACGTGTTCAACTGCACCCGTGCACAATACAATAATGTTAGTGCTATTGCAGCCGGCAAGAACGTGCTGAGCGAAGTTGCCACGGAGCAACATTTCGGCGACAGCAATGCCCAGGCACCGTCTGACCGCTATCTTGAGGATGGCAGCTACTTGCGTCTCTCTACCCTCACACTGGGTTACAATTTCGGTAAGATTAGCGACTGGCTCCAGGGCATCTCCGTCTATGCTACCGTCAATAACCTCTTCACCATCACGGGCTACAAGGGTCTTGACCCGGAAGTGTCGCTGGGCGGTATCGATCCCGGTATGGACTACCGTCAGACCTTCTATCCGCATACCCGTTCGTATATGATTGGACTTAAAGTAAACTTCTAACATAGCAAACTATGAAAACAAGAATATATTCTTATTTCGCCGCAGGTCTGATTGCCCTCACTGCCGTGGGCTGCACGGACCTGGATGTGGATGTGAAATCAAAATATACGGAATATCCGACGTCCGACGTGGCGCTTGAGGGAAAAATGGCAGATGTGTACTACGCATTCCGCGGAGCACTGGGTCGCCGCTACAACGAGGCGCAGACACTATCCACAGAGGCTGTGGGCGTGAGCTTCGACGGCGACTGGGTCGATGCGCGTACTTATGCTCACATGAGCCTTCACGACTTTTCTCCCGACGATGCCTCTTGTGGTTGGTATTCCGACCTGGCTTCCGGCATCACCAAGTGTAATCAGGTCATCGTGGACTTAGGCGGTGACGACGCCGACCCCGAGAACATTGCACCTGCCCGTGCAATGCGTGCCTACTATCACTTTATCCTTATGGACAACTACGGTGACATTCCTATCCTTGACAAGATACCTGATGACACCGCACAGATAGAACGTGTATCCCGCCCCGAAGTGGCACAGTGGCTTGAAAGCGAGCTGCTCGACATCATTCCGTACTTGTCCACTTCGAATGACGCAAGTACTTACGGCAAGCCCAATAAGTGGATGGCAGAGGCACTTCTTGTGAAGCTCTACCTCAACTGGGCAGTCTACATGCAGAGCGATGTGACACAGTACGACCCGTCACAGACCAACGAAAAGCTCGACGAATGCGTAGAATACTGCGACGACATCATCCAGAGCGGACTCTTCTCGCTTGATGGCGGAGTGTCGAGCTGGCGGGAAAAATTCTATCCTGACAATGGCTATCAGGTAAAAGACTTCATCTATGCCATGCCTTACGATGCCGTAACAGCTCAAGGCAATACCTACGGCCGTTTCCGTACTTGGCGCAAGGCCAATGGCGGAACCAACCAGAGCGGCACAACGATGAGCTATTATGGAGAAGAAAGTTCCAAGTCGTTTGGCGGCAACTTTGCCATGGCTCCTGAATTTGCCGAACTCTTCAGCCTGGATGGCGACCAGCGCAACGATGCTGTATTTGGTGGAGACATCTACATCCTCAACCCCTCGACCCACGAGAAAACCAGTGAACGCTGGCTCTATAATGGCGAAGAGGTGAGCTTCACAAAGACTATCACACTGAAAACAGAAGATGCAGACCTCAACGTAGGCAACGACGTCAACGGCTGGAGCCAGGGATGGAAGAGTATCAAGTTCATCCCCGCCAATGCCGACTACGTGGCTTGCAACGGTCGTAACCAGAGCAATGACATTCCTATCTTCCGTTATGCCGACATTCTGCTTACCAAGGCAGAGTGCATTCTGAGAGGTGCCACCGCCACCAACGGCGATACCCCTGTCTCCCTGATGAACCAGATTCGTTCGTATGCCGGAGCACCCACTGTGACAAGCGTCGATTTGGATGAACTCCTCAAGGAGCGTGGCCGTGAGTTCTTTGACGAGAACTGGACACGTAATGACTGGATTCGGTTCGGTACTTGGGAGGATGAGTTCGGTGTACACCGTAAGGACTTCCCGACCGCCAATTTTGAAAAGACACGTCGTATCTTCCCCATTCCGACAGGTGTGTTGAATGAAAATACGAACTGGTCTCAGAATCCCGGTTATTAATGCTTAACGCATAACAAGAAACGGGCTGCTCCTTCATATGAAGGAACAGCCCGTTTTTGTTGTGTTCTATAAGAGACACTATTCCCAAAAGGTATTCAGCTACCGGACCCAAACATGTAACAAAATGCCATGTCGAATAACGGTCGGGATTCTCCTCGTTGTGGCGGAGGATGGAGTCTACCCCCCGGAGGGGGCCGTTAACATAGCGAGGTGGATGAGCCATTGAGCACAGCAATTTGGCGATTCCCCTCGGATGCGGCGGAAACGGATTGTTAAACCTACCCCCGAACGGGGGTTGCGTAAAACCTCACCAATGTTGATACGAAATAATCAAATCATGCTTTTAAATAATGCGAAATATACATGGACATCATTTACGCAACCCCCGTCCGGGGTAGACCTCTCGTTTGAACACCCGCGATTACGAGGGGAATCGTCGAAACGCAAACGTTTCTCCTCATCCCCTCGCTAAGTTAACGCAACCCCCTCCGGGGGTTGTTAATCTCCCATCCAGTCTG
>JBMNUW010000077.1:0-14344 GCA_050946475.1 Prevotella sp. | reverse complement strand
ATACTCGGAGCGAAATAGAGTGCAAAATAGCCAAAGAAATAAAAAAATTGGGTACGAACTAAACTTTTCGAAAAGGTCCTCGTCATAAATCTGAATGTCTTGGTAGAGGCGTGGGCAAGGTTTCTTCGTCCAAAGAATACTCCGCAAAATAAAGAATCTATAATCAAAACGCAGGAAAATGAGAAAGTTTTTAATGACGATGATGCTGTGCCTCCTTACAATGTGCGCAGCAGGACAGGAACAAGTGGAGCAAAATGCCGGTCATGGTAATCCTATTAAGATAGACAAGAGCGGAGACACAATTCTCACGGAAATGAAGAAAAATGTTATTCCCCAATTCAAACTCATGACCTACCAGGATAGTTTGACGGGTGCGTCGATGAAATATTACCTCTATGTGCCAAAGAATTATCAGGCAGGAGAGAAACTTCCTTTGGTGATGTTCATGGCCGATGCCAGTTGTGCCGGTACCGACAAGCCTATTGACAAATCGTTGACACAGGGCTGGGGCGCTTTGGTATGGGCCACGGAAGAGAGCCAGAAGGAACATCCTTGTTTTGTATTGGTGCCCACCTATTCGGCACAGTCGGTGGACGATAATTTTCACCGGTCGAAAGAGGTGGATATGACCATTCGTCTGTTGAACAATGTAGTGTCGCGCTACGGCGTTGACCGCGACCGCCTCTATACCACCGGACAGTCGATGGGCGGCATGATGTCGTTCTATTTCAATATTGCCTATCCCAATCTGTTTGCTGCCAGTATTTTCGTGGGCAGTCAGTGGGATACATCTAAGATGAACAGTTTCGTGGGTAACAAGTTTTTCTACATTGTGGCAGGCGGTGACGACAAGGCCTCTGCCGGAATGAAGAGTTTGGGAGAGGTGCTCACGGCCAACCAAGAGAAATACGGCTACGGTTCATGGAGCGCCAAACTCCCGGAGGATGAGCAGAATGAGCTTGTGGGGAAGCTGCTCTCAGAAGGTCACTCCATCAACTTCATCTCATTCACCAAAGGCTCGGTGCTGCCGGCAGACGGAACGGGTATGGAGCATATGTGTTCGTTTGACTATGCCTACAAATTGGAAGCAGTGCGCGACTGGCTTTTCAAGCAGAAACGTGACACACGTTCCAATGATTTGGTGGCATCGTTGAAGAATCCCAATGGAAAGGATGTGCTTGTGGCAGCCTATCGTGGCGACTGGCACGGAACCACCGCCAATTCCATCAATTCCATCATGAAATCCATCAATAAGGGAGCCGCCATCGCCATCATCGACACAGTGTCGGCTTCCAAGGACTATCTGCGCGATGTGCTGTCACTGGCCAAGGGCAAGATACTTCTGATGTTCTGGAATCCTCAGTCGATGCTCAATGACATTAAGGTCGTAGCTGAAGAAACGGGCACGACGGACATAGTGTTGCTCGGGAATACCGATAAGGATGACGCCTTTACCTGCATCCCCACGCTGGACCTCGATGCCAAGGACGCCAAGAACCGTTTAGCCACCATCGAGCGTGTGCGCCCAGCGGCTGTTATCCTGCAATATAAGAGCGACAACAACAAACTGCTGCCCAAGGCCATCAGCCAACTGAAAGGCAAGATGCGCATCGGTTTCAACACTACGAAGGGGCACGCCGGTTCGCACGACGACAGCATCCGTCACAAGATGGACAACACTTGGGGCGAACTGATAGACAAGGGCGGTACAGTGATGGTCACCAACGAAATCAAGCCCTTGCTGAAATGGCTGAAAGGAACTCTGAAATAACAAAACGTCCTTGTCGGCGGCGCATTCGAATCATCCTTTTTGCAGGGTTGCCGGCAATTGGGGTGGTGTTCCCCTCCAATAGGGAATTTCTATTTTGTCCGCCTTACAGCCACATTCGACAACTTAATTTCAGCCGCCACTTTTTACATTTTCTTGGCAATAAACAGTGGAGAGGGTGCGTTATAGGTAAAGCGCAAATAAATTCTTACACAATAATATTAATTCATGGAAAAGAAGATTGGACTGGGCACCCTCTGCGTTCAGGCAGGCTGGAGACCCAAGAATGGTGAGCCAAGAGAGATTCCCATTGTGGAAAGCACCACTTTCAAGTATGACAACTCAGAAGAGATGGCCGATCTCTTCGACCTGAAGAAGGAAGGCTATTTCTACACTCGGCTGCAGAACCCCACTAACGATGCTGTGGCACGCAAGATTGCTGCCCTTGAAGGCGGTGTCGGTGCCATGCTGACATCCAGCGGTCAGGCTGCCAACTTCTACGCTGTATTCAACATCTGCGAGGCTGGTGACCACATCGTGGCTTCCAACGAAATCTACGGCGGCACCTTCAACCTCTTCAACGTTACGATGCGCAAGCTCGGCATCGACTGCACCTTCGTGTCGCCCAAGGCAAGCGAAGAGGAAATTGACAAAGCCTTCAAGCCCAACACGAAAGTGCTCTTCGGTGAGACTATCTCCAATCCTTCTTGCGACGTGCTTGACATTGAGAAGTTTGCACGTATAGCCCATCGCCATGGCGTACCTCTTATTGTGGACAATACCTTTGCCACACCCATCAACTGCCGGCCTTTCCAATGGGGAGCCGACATCGTGACGCACTCTACTACAAAATATATGGACGGACACGCTGCTCAGGTAGGAGGCGCCATCGTGGACAGCGGCAACTTTGACTGGCAGCAACATGCCGACAAATATCCCGGACTGACACAGCCGGACGAATCTTATCACGGACTGACCTATACCAAGCAGTTTGGCAAGATGGCCTACTGCACCAAACTTGTATCGCAGCTTATGCGTGACCTCGGTTCTATACCCTCACCTTTCAACTCCTTCCTGCTCAATCTCGGACTGGAGAGCCTTCACCTCCGCATGGCACGTCACTGTTCCAATGCACAGCGTGTGGCAGAATTCATGCAGGCACAGCCACAGGTGGCATGGGTTCACTATCCCGGTCTGAAGGGTGATAAGAACTATGAACTGGCACAGAAGTACCTGCCCAACGGTTCTTGCGGTGTTATGGCTCTCGGCTTGAAGGGTGATAAGGAAACGGCTATCAAGTTCATGGACTCCCTGAAGATGATTAGTATTGTCACCCATGTAGCTGATGCACGCACTTGTGTGCTCCATCCCGCTAGTCACACTCACCGCCAGCTCACCGACGAACAACTCCGTCAGGCAGGTATCGCCCCCGACCTCATTCGTCTCTCTGTCGGTATTGAGGATGTGGATGATATCATTGCCGACCTTAAACAGGCACTGGAGAAAATTTAATAGAAAACAATTGTATATAAACGGCAACGGATGCTGTCCCTCGCTCCTCTTTTCGAGTTATAAGGGATAGCATCCGTTTTTTTATTTTTCAAAATCTCTCCCGTTTATTTTTTCCAGGCATTCACCACTTTTCCGATGTACATGGTGTGGGCGCCAGCCGGGAAGTTGGAGTAGAACTTCTTGGGGACGTCGTTGCGATAGTATTTCTCTTCGAAGGGCGCAGCATACATAATCTCACATTCGTATACTGAGGAAGCCTCCTTATAATAGGGAGTACCGTTCTTCGTATAAGCCACATGCAGTCCCAAAGCTTTGCCCTTGTCTCCGTCACGTCCGCTGTGATGTCCCATGTATTCGGCTACCTTGGAGTCGTCGAACTCCATGACCGTGAAGTAAGGATATTTCTCCATGAAGTCGTGAGTGTAGCGCTTCTGTGCCACATAGACAGTGATGGTGGGCAGCTGGAAGCCCCACAGGTTGCCCATAGCTCCCCAACCGATGGTCATGGCGTTGCTTTTCTCCTTGTCACCGGCCATGATGATAGGTGCGCCAGTGAAGAAATTGAAGGCATTTTCCGTGAAATCCTGTTGTACGTCAAGAGCCTTGAATCCGTTTTCCGTCTGTGCGTTCATTGTCAATCCTCCAAGTAGCAGCAACAAGGTTGTTGCCAAAACTTTAATATTTTTCATAACGATTATGTGTTAATGTTGAAAGTTTCATTTTATGTTCCGATTATCCCACGTGTGCTTTTAACTGCGATGGTGGAAAGCCGTATTCTTTCTTGAATGCAGTGGAGAAGTGGCTCAGATTTTTGAAACCCGCTTCCAAATAGACATCGTTAGCCGAACGCCCGGTTTCTTCCATCATCCTACGGGCTTCCTGTAAGCGGCGCTTGGTGAGCCATCGCTGCGGTGTGATGTGAAACGCCTCGTTGAAATCGTGCTTGAAGCTCGTGAGCGAGCGACCTGTATAGTGTGCGAACTGCTCCACGGTGAGATCGCTTAAGAAGTTCTCTTCCATGAATTCACTCACATCAATCTTGTAGGGAGCGGCGAAGTCGAAAAGCACCGATGCCAGTTGGGGACGTAGTTGCAGAATGATGAACACTGCCTCGCGCAACTTACTTTCCAGAATGTCCTTCGAGGGATAGACATCCGCGTTGAAATAGTCGATGAGGCTCTTGAACAGTCCTTGCAGAAACGGGTGACGGGGCAGCGAGAAGACGTTTTGGTTTCGGATGATTTTGCTTGTCTTTGCCGGAACGACAATATGCTGCTCTTTCTTTACACGCTTGAGGAAGTCCATCTTCAAGTGCAGGAAGAGTCCGTTGAAGGCCTCGCCTCTCACACACCGCTTTTCTTTGTCCACCTTATGGTTTCGTCGGAGCAGGCAGGTGTCGCCTTTCTTCAGGTGTACTGTTTTTCCGTCGGGGGTGAACACGTCCATCTCTCCCGATACAAGGTAGAACAGAGTATGTTCTGTCACCATCTTTTCGCAGAGGCGGTCGCTGCCCACATGGCAGAAGAAAAACGTATCTTTATAACTGCTAACACTAATGTCCTGGTTCATTTCCGAGTTCATGTTTATTATCATGCCAAATATAGGGAAAATATTCTATAAGAGTAAATACTCTGTTGGTGATTTTAGAGTCATTTAACGCCCTTGAGCGCTTCCACCAAAGCAAGTCCTACCGATGTTGCTGATGTGGGATTCTGTCCGGTTATCACCCGCTGGTCTACCACGACGTGAACCTGACCGGGATTGGACTTCTCATAGATGGCACCATGACTTTCCAACTTCGTCTGCAGCATGAACGGCAGAATGTCAGTGTGTCCCACGAGATTCTCCTCTTCGTTGGTGAAGCTGTTGATGTGCTTTCCGTCAATGAGGTATTTCCCGTTGGAGAGTTTGATGTTCACCAGTCCTGCCGGACCGTGGCAGACAGCTCCCACGAGTCCGCCGTTCTCATAGATTTTGGTAGCAATGGCATTTAGTTTGTCATTGTCGGGCAAGTCCCACATCACGCCATGTCCGCCCGCATAGAAGATAGCCTTGTACTTGCCGGCATCCACATCGTCGGGCTTCATCGAATGGTTGATTCGGCTGTTGTACTCCTTGTTCTCCCAAAATTCACGGTTGATGGAGTCGTTTAAGTCGAAGGCATCCACGGGTGGCTGTCCACCCTTGGGACTCACAAAGTCTATCTCATAGCCCGCATCGTGGAGCACTTTCCACGGGTGACTCACCTCACTGAGGAAGTAGCCGGTTTTCGTTCCGTCGGGCTTCTGTCCCGTGCTGGTCACCACGAACAGCACTCTGCCCTTGCTTACCGTCTGGGCCTTGGCAGTGGTGACGGCTAACATTGTCATTGCCGTCACCAAAAACATCATCATCTTTTTCATATCATTACCTATTCTTCTTTTCTGAAAATCTTATTTGTTTTTGTGTTGTTGTTCTCGTGTCGATTGGATTTCGTTCCACCGATTTCGATGGCAAAGATAATGATAGATATTGATGCGCTACTTATGTCTAACGCCAATTCTAACTTTGTTCAAACGACATCGTTCGAAGATACGATATCAATGAAAGGTTAACGTTCTCCGGGTAATGTCATCTTTTTTTATAAAAAATTAATTAAGACTCACCCTTTTTGTATCTTCAAGCGTATTAGTTAAAAAAGAAACAACATGGAAAAGAAAGCTGAACATTATGATATCTCCGTACTCATAGCTCACTATCTTGAAGGGAGCCTGTCTGGGAAGGAAGAGAAATTCCTTAAAGAGTGGCGACAATCTTCTCCCGGTCATGAACGTCTGTTCAACCAAATAACAGAGAGCAAAGATTTCACCACCAGGTATAGACAATGGGGTCAGACGGATGCCAATAAATCTTGGAAAAAGGTGGAACGGCGCTGCTTGGGTCAAGTTGTTTCAAGCAAGCGCAAGCACATCGCAACCAAACGAGTTCTTCTTTTGGCTGTAGCAGTGGCCTTACTGTTTTTCATACTTACAATTTTCACTAAATCCCCTGATCTTTATCGTCAACCATTGCAGCCTGTAGAAATCAGTCAGAATATATCAACTGCCATACATCAGATGGAAACATCCGGTCAGAGTGGAGCTGTCTTACACCTTTCAGGTTCAAGTGTCTATGTGAAGAGCGATAGTGCTTTAGCTGTAGCCATTTCTTCTGGGAATAATGCATCAGGAACTATCAAGACACTTCACGAAAAGGAATTTTGGCTCACACTGTCTGACGGCTCCCGTGTTCACTTGAACAGTAGTTCATCCTTAACCTATCCTGTTGAATTCACCTCAGAAACCAGAGATGTTGAACTTTCAGGAGAGGCCTATTTCATTGTTGCTCATGATGCTGAGCATCCGTTCAGAGTGCATACACGAAAAGGTGTAGTAACCGTCCTCGGTACAGAGTTCAATGTGAACACGCGAGGTGTTCATGATGCGACGCAGGTAGTTCTGGTGAAAGGTTCTGTCAGGACAACTTTATCATCTGGAGAGGAGGCACTCTTGCATCCGGGTGAGATGGCAGATTTGGGAGAAGACATCAAAGTCAGAAAGGTTGACACGACACCTTATGTGGCATGGAACACCGGAAAGTTCCAGTTCAGCAAGTGCAGACTGGAACAACTGATGAATGTGCTCGCTAAATGGTACGGAATGGAGGTGAAGTTTAGAGATCCGCAACTCAGAGAAAAGACTTTCACCGGTCAACTTAGCAAATACGAGTCGCCGGTCAACACGTTGGCGGCTATCAGCTTGGCTGCAGGTATAGAGGTGACCGAGCAGCACGGCATCATAGTGGTTGATCGAAAAAATTGATAATTTGGCATCAACACCCTTACAATATAGTTATTTTTCAAACACATAGAATATGATAAGAGAGACAAAGAATCAACTAAGGAGACCTTGCCAAAGGACATGGTTGTTAGCACTGTTGTTGCTATTGACTTTTGCTTCAGGATGGGCACAGTCGGCCTTAAATGGAAAGAAAGTCACCATGAAGCTTGAGAAAGCCAATGTGTCACGTTTCATGAATGAGATGAAACGACAGACAGGTATCGACTTCGTTTATGATGCCGAGGCCGTGAAGAAGTTGCCCACCGTTACTGTCAATGTCAATAACATGGATGCCAGTCGGGTACTCGACAACGTGATGGGTAAGTTTGGTTGTACCTACACGGTAAAGGGTAATATCATATCATTTGCCCCCAAATCAGAGAAGCGGACCAAACGCTATGTTACAGGCACGGTGACGGATGCCAATGGTGAGAAACTTCCCGGTGTGCTGGTTCGCTTGAAGGGTACCGATTGTCAGACAGTGACAGATGGCGACGGCCATTACTGTTTGTGTATTCCCACCGACAACTGCTCTATTGAATATACCTATCTTGGCATGAATCCTTCGTCCTGTCAGGTGCATGCCGGAGATAGCGACGTGAACCGTCATGTTGTTTTGTCTTCTGACAATGTGCTTGATGAACTGGTTGTAACGGGATATCAAACTATCTCACGTGAGCGGGCCACCGGTAGTTACGACATCATCAGCGGCAAGGACTTGGCCAAGCGACATGCCACCAACCTCGCCGATGCCCTGGATGGCTTGTTGACCGGTGTGCAGTCGACCGACGATGGTCGTGGCAGCAAGAAACTGACCATTCGTGGAACCAGTACCATGCTTGCCGACGCCACTCCATTAATAGTGGTCGACGGCTTTCCAGTGATGAATAATGAATCGGGAAACAGCGAAAACGCCAATATCTATGCTCTCGAGTCTATCAATCCCAATGACGTGGAGAGTGTTACAGTGTTAAAGGATGCCGCTGCAGCCAGCATCTGGGGTGCCCGCTCAGCCAATGGTGTGATTGTCATTACCACTAAACACGGAAAGAAAAGCGACAACTGGAACGTTGAGGCCTTTCAGGATGTGTCCATCGGACGCAAGCAGAGCATCAGTCAGATTGCCAACCAGGCCACATCAAGTCAGATGATTAACTACGAGAGATGGTGCTTTGAGAACGAAATGACGGGTGAAAGCTACGTCAGATCAATGGACAACTTGTACAATGCCATCTCCTACAGTCGTCTGCTGATGTACGAAGGCTATCAATGGGGAACCATCACGGAAGACGAGATGAACAGTCAACTGGCCACCCTCTCATCGCTGAGCAACAAGAAGCAAATCAGTAAGTATTTGCTAAAGACGCCCGTTACCAGTCGCACGGATGTTTCCATCCAAGGCGGAGTGGGACCCTGGACGACAAGGGCATCCCTGGACTACCAATTTGAGAAAGGCGGATTTGTCGGCCATCACGACAATGTATGGAAATTCGACTGGAATAATAGTTGCGATATAGGCAACCGTCTGACATTGCGACTGGGCCTCAACCTTGTCAGTAGCAACCTGCACAGCTCACAACTCGACTATACTGACATCACCAATTTGGCTCCCTATGAGATGCTGCTCAATGATGACGGCAGTTACGCCTCTAATTATCACCCGTCTTATAACACCGATGTGCTGTCGATGTTCGACTGGAGCCAGTTCACTTATAGCAATATGAACTACAATCTGTTGCAAGAGGCCCGCACGAGGACCAAGCGAGTGACCAGCACTCTGATGCGCACTCAACTGGGACTTGACGTGAAGATTATAGAGGGTTTGCGTTTCAGCTCAAAGTTTCAGTACGAGACCAACTACAACAGGACACGTTTGGTGAACGGTGAGGAATCTTTCTACACACGTTTCAATGTCAATTACTATACCCCCGGCGACATGCTGGGCAATGCCCTCGGTTCGTCAGCTTTGCCTGCAGGCGACATGATTGTCAACAGTCGTGGCAAGAACCATAGTGCTCTCTTCCGCAACGACTTTTCTCTCGACCGGGTATTTGGCGGAAAACATGCAGTAGCGGCAGTTCTCGGAAACGAAATCAGCAACTACTATTATAAGGCTTGGACAAATCCCTATCTCTGGGGCGTAACCTCCACTTCCGACGGTCAGGTAGGCGCAAGTGGCTATGTTGAGACCATGGACGGCTCCACGTCCACCATCATAGGTGTACCGGCAGAAGGCAGAGCCCACGTCTTCGATTCTTGGAACCACAACCGCTATGTCTCTTTTTACGGCAATGCTTCCTATATGTACGATGAACGCTATGGCATCTCTGCCTCAGCCCGTAGTGATGCCAGCAACCTTATCACCTCAGAAGCCAAATATCGCTGGTCGCCGCTTTGGTCAGTAGGTGCCATGTGGAATATCAGCAACGAGAAATGGATGTCGGATGTCAAGCCCATCGACCGCCTGACGCTGCGCCTGACCTACGGTAAGAATGGAAATGCCGCCTCGTCATCATCAGCCCGGACAACCATCAACACCAACGCTTCTTATCCCGACGACTATACTGGCTATTATCCAGGAACCATTTACGATTATGGAAACTCCACCCTTCGTTGGGAGAAAACAGCCACCTGGGATGCAGGCCTTGACTTCGCCTTGCTCAACAACCATATTTCCGGCTCGTTCGATGCCTACTACAAGAAGAGCACCGATGTGCTGGGCTCTGTGCCGGTTGCCGCCGTCCATGGAACGACATCGGCAGTGTTCAACAATTCAGAAATTGTCAACAAGGGCTTTGAGTTGTCGCTCGGCGGTAATATTGATGTTGGCAGTGTGAATCTGTCGGCTATGGCCACTTACTCGTATAATTATAATAAGGTAACTAAGTTGTATAATGACGTGCAGACTCTCAGCGATATGCTCAATGCCTACTATGTGGAGGGCTACCCAATGGCCTCCATCTTCAAAATGGAATATGCCGGAACGGAGAACGGCGTACCTCTCATCCAGGGCAATGACGGCAACACCTACAGCATCGCTGACCTCTCTATCTATGACATGGATTGGAAAGACCTGTTGCACTATGAGGGTACGTCCATCTCGCCCCATACGCTTGGCGTGAGCCTCGGTGTAACATGGAACGACCTGAGTCTGAACGCCTACATGACGGGCCGGTTTGGCGGTAAGATGCAGATGCCCACATTCAACTATTACACCATTGACAACTGGGGCGGCAAGATTGTCACCTCAGCGCAGGTTGCCGATGTGATGAATGACGACGGCACCATTATCACCAACCCTAAGAACAACCTCGCCCTGCCTACGGTGGACGATGAGGGAAACGCCATCGATGTGAACACCTACGGTTACTGGGGATACACCTACAACACACTGGCATGGCGCGTGGAGAGCGCATCCTATCTCTATTTGAGTGAGATAGACCTCAATTATACATTGCCCGCTTCCTTGTTTGTCAATTCGTGGCTAAAAGGAGTGGATGTTTACGGCAAGGTAGAGAATGTCGGTCTGCTCTGGGCAGCCAATTCCAAGAATTATTATCCAGAGTATCTGCCCGGCAACTACAAACCCGAGCGGCTTTTCACCATTGGTGCGAAAGTGAGATTCTGAAGAAAGTGTGATGACCTCAAAATGTAGAAAAATGAGAACAAAGAAAATACAACTATATACCGCAGCCTTATTCCTCAGCCTGTTGTCAGTGTCGTGCAACGACTATCTGGACACCACGCCCAGCAAGGGAGAGAACGAGGAACTGCACTCGAAAGAACAAGTGGAGGCGCTGTTCAACAACAGTGATCTCATCAATACGCCCGTGGCCTTGGCTGTGGCAGAGAGCGACGACCAGGGCATGTCAACCGACATCTACGACCAGTTGGGCTATCTGGAGAACGGCATGATGAACGGCCTGTCTTTCAACATCACCGATGTGGAAGAGGAGATCTACGGTGACCCTGTATGGGAAAGGGAATACAACAAAATCTTCACCGCCAACCTCGTCATCAATAAGATAGACGACGTGGAGGATGCCACCGATGAAGAGCGCAGCGAGTATCTTGCACAGGCCCACTTCGTGCGTGCGGTGGCACTGTGGAACCTGGTCCAGACCTATTGCATGCCTTACTCCTCGCAAACGGCCGATGGTCTGGGACTGCCCCTTATGCAGGAGAATAGCTGGGAGGAGGATGCCACACGTGCCACTCTTCAAGAGACCTACGACTTCATCCTCAGCGACCTGAGAGCGGCCCGACAGTCGCCCCGCACCGATGTCACGGATCGCTGGTGGGTCAGCCAGCCTGCCGTGGACGCCATGTTGGCGCGCTTCTTCCTCTTCACCTGCCAGTATGACTCGGCGGAGACATACGCCGAACAGGCACTGGAAAGCACGCAAGCCACGCTGGAGGATTACAACGAATATGAGAAGACCGTATCTTCTGTCATGAATCCCCTGACCGGTGAGAGTGAGGAAATCGACTATGCTCAGACGTATCAGTACAGTCCCAATGAGCTGATGAATTATCCGGAGAATTATTACTCACAATATTTCCAGGTGCAGAGCGGCTATTATCTCATTCCCTCGGATGACCTAATGGCACTCTACGACCAGGACAATGACCTGCGCTACGACCAGTTCTTCACGAAGAAAGATCTTTGGAACCTTTACGTCAGTGGTATTGGCGATGACATCATGTACCTCAAATTCATTGACTCTTACGGCGAATCCATGCTCCAGTCGGGTCCCACCGTACCTGAGATGTTGCTGACGGCTGCGGAGGCCAAGGCCAGGCAGGGAGACATCTCCGGAGCCATGGAGACCGTGAACAAACTTCGGGCGGCGCGCATGCGCTCCGGAAGTGACAGTGTCTCACTGGAAGCGAGCACCCAGCAGGAGGCCATCGAGGCCATCCTTGACGAGCGCCACCGTGAGATGCCCTTCGTCATGAGATGGTGGGACATCAGACGTCTGGCCTTCAACGAGAGCACCTTCGACGACGTCACGGTCAACCACACTTTCTACGGAGTGGAAAGCAACATAGTGGACGACTCCCAAATATATACCTATATGCTGCCCGTTCAATCATCGCGTTATGCACAACCCATCGTCAACACTGAACTAAAGCACAGCAACAACCAAATTGTGCAGAATGTCTATGATGACAATGCTGTCGTGGTAACGGAACTTCAAGAAGAAGAGTAAGACGACGGTCAAACTTCGGAGGATGAATAACAGCAGATGATGAGATACAAAATGATAAACTTCAGAACATTGACAAGGGCTTGCGCAACAGTGGTGCTGCTCTTGTCTTCAGTGGCTGTCAACGCCCAAATGGGTAAACAAGCCAATAACTTGAAGGCCGACTCGGCTCAACTCTATAGTGGCAAGACTGGCAAATGGGTGTCGGAACGGAGTAAACTCAGCAAGGAGTTCGGTCAAGTGGCTGATGATGACTCAGTGCAGAAGCGGAAAATCATCGCCTCCATTGACAAGCTGAACACCAAGATTGATGCAAAGGAACGCCAATTCATTGCCGATCATCCCGACCGGGACTTCTCGGCCCAATTATTGCTCGATAAGAACGATTCTGTATTCGAGACGCTCTATGCCGGACTCACAGACAAGGTGAAGACCGGTCTGTTCAAGGATGAGCTGAACAGCAGGGTCAAGGACATCAGTGACCGTCGCATGACGGACAAAAACCGCACTGAAATGGAGCAGAACGGCATGATGGTCCCTGACTTCACGATGCTCGACAGCAATGGAGATACCATCCGGTTGTCAGAGTTGTTGCGTCATTCGCCTGTCGTGCTCGACTATTGGGGCACCTGGTGCAGCTGGTGCGTCCGCGGCCTTCCCAAGATGCGGCAATATCAGGAAATGTATAGCGACAAGGTGACCTTTGTTTCCATTGACTGCCATGAATCAGAACAGCGGTGGAGGAATTTCCTCAAGAAGGAGCCCATGCCCTGGATTCAGGTAAGAAACGGAGAAGGTGAGGAAGATTTAGCCGTTAAATATGGTGTGCGTACCTTCCCCACCAAAATCATCATTGGCAAGGACCGTCATATAATCAGCTACACAGAAGGAGAGGCTCAGTCCTTCTATGATTGTCTCGACTCACTGTTTGCTCCCCGTCTTCCTCAGAGCTATCAAGCAGACTCCCTGCAAGATTATGTTTTCTGGAAGCTCATGCAGGATTCCGTGAAGGCTGAAGATTATCCCAAGGCCCTGCTGAAGACCATTGACCGCGAGGTTCCTTCTGAAGAATGGGCCGAGCGACTGAAGGCAAACATCTTCACGGGACTTATGGAACAGATGGAGTCTGAAGACCCGAAGCCTTATCTGGATTTGTATCTTGCAGACAGTCATACTGACTCGTTGCAGCAGAAGGTGAAGGCGGCCTATAAAGCATCCGTGCAGAAGAACGGGGCTCTCTATCCGGGTAAGCCCGCGCCTGACTTCCAGTTCACCGATACCAAGGGGCGCACGCTCAGTCTGGCTAATCTAAAGGGCAAGGTGCTGCTCATTGACATCTGGGGTACATGGTGTGTGCCCTGCATACAGGAGATGCCATATCTCGATAGCCTGCAACAGCGTTATCAAGCCAATCCAGAAGTGCATATCATGAGCGTGGCTTGTGACAAGAAGGCCGACCGATGGAAAAACTTCCTGGCCAAACATCCCACGTCGTGGCACCAATACCTCATCACGCCCCAAGGTGACAAGGTACTCGACAATGTCTATCATGTCATTGGCATTCCCCGCTTTATCGTGGTGGACCGAAACGGCAAGTTGGTTTCCTCCGATGCGCTCAGACCCAGCGACCCGGAATTCAACGAGTTCTTTGAGAAAATAGTAAGGGATAAATAAGAATCCAACAGGTTTTCAAATTCCACCCATCAAGACGAGCATCAGTTTCTTGTCTCCTAATTTGCTACGGAGCACGGCTGTTGCTCGTCTTTTTTGTGTCTTTACAGTTTCGATACTGACAGACATGATTTGGGCTATTTCAGCATTGTTATGACCTTCCATCGCTAGCAGGAATGTCTTTCGCTGACGTTCGGGAAGCTTATCTATCTGTTCGAAGAGCTGGCGGTACACCTCCTCTGTAATCCAGTCTTCCTCCTCCTCCTCATTGGAAGAGTTAGGTTCTTGTGCCACCAATCCACGATAGTTCTCCTTTACCTGTTCAT
>JBMNUW010000076.1:0-14795 GCA_050946475.1 Prevotella sp. | reverse complement strand
TTATCTTCATTGATTTCCATTGATGTTCATTGTCGGAAAACCTTATGCCGAAGGCGTAAGGATGGACCGCACAGGATGTGTGGCAAGAACGACAAAGAAAAACAACTTGATTTTTCGTCGCGCAGCCAATTTTGAATTTTGAATTATAAAAATGCCGTTCCGATTTCCTATCGATTAGCAAAACATTCTTAATTATGAATTATGAATTATGAATTATGAATTAATAAATTGTAACTTTACCGATAAATAAAAAACAGAACTATGACACAACAAGATATTGACGAAAAATTTATGCGGCGTTGCCTGCAACTAGCCCAGAACGGAAGACGACACGCAAAACCCAATCCTATGGTGGGAGCTGTCATCGTGAGTGCCGACGGCAGAATCATCGGCGAGGGATGGCACCAGCGATGCGGAGAAGGCCACGCTGAGGTCAACGCCTTCGCATCAGTAAAAAAAGAAGACGAGGCGTTACTTCCACAGGCAACCATTTACGTAAGTCTGGAGCCATGTTCCCATTACGGCAAGACACCACCTTGTGCAGACCTCATCGTACGCAAGGGAGTGCGGAGAGTCGTTTGCGGGTGCATCGATCCTTTTGCAAAAGTACAAGGTCGCGGCGTAGAGCGCATCCGCAAAGCCGGCATCGAGGTCACCGTAGGCGTGCTGGAAGCCGAATGTCTGGCTTTGAACAAGCGCTTCATCACCTTCCAGACACATCACCGTCCTTTCATCACCTTGAAATGGGCACAGACAGCCGACGGTTATATCGACCGTATAGACAGCACAACAGGCAGGCACCTGCCTCTACCAGTCTCCACAACCTATACCCAGATGCTGGTACACCAACGACGTGCTGAGACAGATGCCATCCTTATAGGTCGACACACACTTGACACTGACCATCCAAAACTCACTACACGCTATTGGAGCGGACCTTCGCCGGAACGCTATGTTCTGACACATCATCCAGAGACACTCCCGGAAGGATTCAAAGGCGTAACGGACCTCCACGAACTCATGGACCAACTGTATCAAGAACAGCGACAATCGCTCGTGGTAGAAGGAGGTGCCGACGTACTGCAACAATGCATTGATGACGGACTGTGGGACGAAATACGCATTGAGACGTCGCCAATGACAGTACATGGTGGAACGAAAGCACCAAAGCTGCCGGAAATGTTCGACGTCAGTTCAGAAGAACAAATAGACGGAAATGTGATTCGTACCCTAAAATCCGTAAAATAGATACGATTCACATGGCACCAAATCACTAATTTTGCAACAAAGTTTCCACAAGGCCCGGATTTCCTGCTCGCTCTAAGCATCGACCATTCCGCCTCGAAGAAGCATGAACCATCAAAAGAAACATCATGAAAGAGGACAACAACATCACCGTCATCGACTCCATCGATGCCTACAATCGTATGCTTGGTTTTGAAACGCTCCACCCACTCGTCACCGTGGTGGATATGTCAAAAGCTGCCCAAGAACAGCAACCCCGGGAGCATACCACCAACTACCAGGTCTATGCCTTGTGGCTCAAAGAGTTTAAGTGTGGTGAGATGTTCTACGGTCGTCAACCCTACGACTTTCAGGAAGGCACGGTGGTAAGCTTTGCCCCGGGACAGGTGGTTCATTTCAAGCCCGCTCCCAACTATCAGGCAAAGGCCATCGGACTGCTCTTCCACCCCGACCTCATTCATGGCACAAGCTTGGGTAAGAACATCCGGACATACGACTTCTTCAGCTATTCCAGTAACGAGGCGCTCCATCTAAGCGAAGACGAGCGCAAGGTGTTCGTGGAGAGTCTCCACAACATTGAGAAAGAACTGCACCGGCCCATCGACCGCCACACGAGAAAAATTATCTGCGACCAGATTGAACTACTTCTCGACCACTGCATGCGTTTCTACGAAAGGCAGTTCGTGACACGAAAGAAAGCCAACCTTGACGTGCTCACGCATTTTGAAGAACTTCTCGACCAGTATTTCGACGGACACCGCCCATACGTCGACGGGCTACCCACGGTGAAATATTTCGCCAGCGAATGCTATCTCTCACCCAATTATTTCGGCGACCTCGTAAAACGGGAAACGGGTCGGACGCCACAGGAATACATCCAGAGCAAAATCATTGAACTGGCAAAGGAAAGCCTCACCGACGCCAACCGTTCCATCAGTGACATCGCCTACAGTCTCGGCTTCCAATACAGCCAACACTTCAACCGCTACTTCAAACGAGAAGTAGGACAGACGCCATCACAATATCGAAAGGGCATTCTCTCAGCTTAGGCAGCAAGGCTATGATTTCGTCAGGCAATAATACTGCAACTCTTTCGATTCACGTACCCACAGGTCATTCTATGAATACCATTTGCCAGTGTAACCAATTGTTGGGCAAACCCACTAGGCATCCCCTGGCCAGCATCATCAACCTGCTGCCGGGAGATTCTATGCCCATATTGCATCCCGGATGCTATTCGCTGCTGGTGATAGTCCACGGCAGTAAAGGTGAGCAACTGGGGCAGAGCTCTTGTGACTTCACCGAAGCTGTCCTCACCGCGCAGATTCCCGGCAAAACGATAAACCTTACTGAACGACTGGAGAGTGGACAAAGTGCACGCCTGCTGCTCTTCCACCAAGACCTGCTCGTGGGAACTGCCCTCGGTAAAAACATCCAGAACTATCGATTTCTGAAATATCGGCGCGACGAAGCACTGCATCTCTCATGCAGCGAATGGTATAAAATCAACGCACTCCTTGATGACATAGACAACGAACTACAATGGGGCACCGACAGCTTTACCGCCCGAATCCTGTCGGGTAAAATCAACGGTCTGCTCGACTATACCGCGCGGTTCTATCATCGACAGTTCATCACCCGCCACGACGCCTTGTACTATGACGAACGTAAAATCAACCACATCATTGACCAATGGTTGATGAGCAACCGCATACGACTCTTCGGCCTGCCGTGCATTTGCATGCTGGCCAAGGAAGCGGGCTGTTCCGTAAGTCTCTTTGAAGACCTTGTGGAGTTTGAAAGCGGTATGGACGCCGAGCAATACATCCGATTGAGAAGGATACAACTGGCACGACAACTCCTCGTCAAGAAGGACATTTCCGATGCGCAAATAGCACTGCGACTGGGGTTTCAGTCTGTCACCGAATTTCGCGCTCTCTTCCGAAAAGTCAACGGCATCAGCACAGAAGAAATCAGGAAATGTAACAAGATGATACACAAGAGAAAAGCCTCAACAGAAGCAAAATCGTAAAATATCCACCGAAAACTGAAAGCCGATAAATATTTTTTTATAACTTTGCAGCCTATAAGTTATACAACAATGAAAGATATTTGCTGCATAGGGCATATCACCAGAGACAAGATAGTGACTCCGAGCCAGACTGTTTACATGGCAGGAGGCACGTCTTTTTATATGGCGAGTGGCATAAGGCAATTGCCGCCTAAGGTAAGTTTTCAATTGGTCACCAAGGTAGGGAAAGGGCAACTAATCGAAGTGGAAAAGCTCCGTGCTCAAGACATCGACGTCATCTGCTATGACAGCAGACACACTGTCTACTTTGAAAACTCTTACGGAGCCGACACCAACAAGCGCACGCAACGGGTGCTTGCCAAAGCCGACCCTTTTACCTTGGAAGAAATGAAGCCTTTGGAGGCTCGCGTCTTTCACCTGGGCACTTTACTGGCTGATGACTTCTCAGTGGAAACAGTACAGTATCTCTCCACCAAGGGACTCATTTCCATTGATGTTCAAGGCTATCTACGCGAAGTAGAGGGTGAGCAGGTTAAGGCCGTAGCATGGAAAGACATGGAGAAAATTCTGCCTTGTACCACATTCCTCAAACTCAACGAATTTGAAATGGAGGCCATCACCTCGTCGAAGAATCCAAGAACCGTAGCACTGACCCTCGCCGAAAAAGGTGTTCGCGAAGTCATCATCACTCTTGGCAGCTACGGGTCGCTGATATATGCCGACGGCAAATTTTATGAAATTCCCTCCTACCCTCCCCGTCATCTGGTAGATGTCACCGGCTGTGGTGATACTTACTCCACCGGTTATCTTTGGATGCGTATGCAAGGTGCTGACTGTGAAGAGGCCGGCAAGTTTGCCGCCGCCATGTGTACACTCAAGCTGGAGCATAACGGTCCCTTCGAAGGAACTGAAGCTGACATCCATCGCCTGATGCGCCGGCACGCTTAGGAAAATTCATGGAAGCACTTTCCTCTTATTCCTGTCTTTGGAGAAGTTTACTGCCTCAGTATGAACCACGAGAGGCACAGGCTGTTGTGCGCACACTTCTGGAAGACCGGTTCGACTTGAGCCTGACCGATATATGTAGCGGAGCCGTAGAGCATCTTGACGAGCATCAACGCTCTGTCCTTTCCGCCGATATGGACCGTCTGCAGCAGGGTGAGCCGATACAGTATGTCACCGGAAAGGCTTGGTTTGCCGGTATGTATTTCGCAGTGGGTCCGGGGACGCTCATCCCCCGTCCAGAGACTGAAGTACTGGTTGATGTAATTTCCAGTCATCTGCAAGAGCGAAACAGCATCGGACTTACGAAAGACAAACAAAGCACAAACTTACTCGACATTGGTACGGGTTCGGGCTGCATCGCCGTGACCATCGCCCATAGACATCCGGAAGTTTCCGTCACCGCATGGGACATTTCACCGGCAGCACTCAAATATGCCCGTCGCAATGCCCTTGAGCACGAGGCAAAGGTAGACTTTCAACTGCAAGATACACTCTCGCCACCCGACGACCGCTGTCACTGGGATGTCATCGTGTCCAATCCGCCGTATGTATGTGAAAGCGAACGCAGCAGCATGGAGCACCATGTTCTCGACCACGAGCCTGAGACGGCACTTTTCGTGCCCGATGACGATCCGCTTCGCTTCTACCGTGCCATCACCCGCTATGCCCGCCAGGCACTCCGTCCTGGAGGTTTGCTGGCCTTCGAAGTAAATACCGCTTTTGCCGACGAGGTAAATCGTCTGCTCTGTTCAGAAAACTTTCAAAACACCATGATACACAACGACCAATACGATAAACCAAGAGTCGTGGAGGGACTCCTGCCATGATGCAACGACAACCGATGAAATCCCGTCGGACCACAAAGCCACGCCGACCGATGACGGAGGCGGGCGCACTGCAACGACTGGCAGCATTGTGCGCCAAGGCAGAGCACTGCTCCGGCGAGATGGACGAGAAAATGATAAGATGGGGATTGGACGCAGATACGCGGCAACGCGTACTCGACAAACTCATAGAACTGCACTACGTCGACGATGAACGCTTCTGTGAGAGTTTTGTCAACGACAAGATACGTTTTGACCGATGGGGCCGTCGCAAAATAGAACAGGCTCTCTGGCAGAAGAAAATTCCGCAGGAAATAGCAAAAAAAGTACTCGATCCCATTGACGACAAGGTTTATCTTGACGTTCTGATGCCCTTGCTCCGCTCAAAATGGCCCTCCATCAAGGCAAATTCCGACTATGAGCGGTCACTGAAGCTTATCCGCTACGGACTTTCTCGCGGCTTCTCCATAGACCTCATTCGTCAGTGTATCGACCGACTCGGCAGGGAACTTGACGGGATGGACGGCGATGCTTGCGACGATAGTGCCACGACAATTGGCGAGGACGACTGAAAGAAACCTGATGAAACAGGCAACAATGAAAGAGGAAGAATGACGAGATACATCTTCAGCAAACTCCTTGATCTCTTGGAACCCAGAGCCTGTATGGCTTGCGGTCGTCGTCTCTCTACCGAACAGCAATTCTTTTGTTCGGACTGTCTGGCTGACCTGCCTCTCACTGACTTTCATCTTTCACCCTACGACAACGAGATGGCCCGGATGTTCTGGGGACGAATTCCTCATTTCGAGAAAGCTTTGTCATTGATGTATTATCATGCACAGTCCACCGCCGTGCATCCTATTTATGCCCTGAAATATTTTCAGCGACCCGGAATCGGTTTCCAGTTGGGACAGTGGATGGGCAACCGCTGGCAACAATATCGGTTGTTCGACGACATCGACCTCATTGTCCCCGTCCCGTTGGCTCCTGTCCGTCAGCGTAATCGCGGCTACAATCAAAGTGTGCAGATAGCACAAGGCATCGCTTCCGTAATCAATAAGAAGATTGCCACCGACCTTGTATCCCGTTCCTCCTTCACCAGCAGCCAGACCCATCTCAACCGTCAGCAACGTGCGGAAAACGTAGAACATGCGTTCTATCTCTCCCATGCGGACCGTATTGACAATAAGCATCTGCTGCTCGTGGACGACGTAGTGACCACCGGTGCCACCATGACCGCCTGTGCACGAGAGCTCAGCAAACTCGGCGAGGTTCATATTTCCGTAGCCAGCATCGGCTTCGTGAGCCACGAGATATAAAAATGATTATAAACGAATAAACAGCGAAGGGGCTGGCGTCACCGATGGTGAGCCAGCCCCTTTCCTACGTTAGTATGTTATGAAAAATTTGAGAGAATTGAAACTTCACAGTTTCTTAATTGTTTTACTAAACATGATGATTTATAGAGAAAGCATAGAAATTATCTATTTGATGATGTTGTCCCCCGTCATATCCTGCGGTTCCACCATACTGTGGCGCATAGAATCCGTCGTGCCGGCGGAAGAGGAACTATCGCTCAAGGCAACCGAGTTACCCTGCTGCAACTTCATTGGATTGTCATAGCCGTCATACTGACCAATGGGGTCAGCCTTGCGCTCATAGGGCACCTGCATGGCATTGCCCAGTGTGAGCACGATGGCAACGACTGCGGCAGCCTTAAAGAGCGGGCGTAAACGTTGTGGCATGGAGATGACACGAGCCTTCACTGTCTGTTTAGCCTCGACACGTGCAAGCACGCGCTCGTCGAAATCCTCGCCCAGTACATCCTCCTTCGTCTCGTTCTGTTCGTAAGAGAACAGAGCCCGATAAGGCAGGAGCTCCACCGGAACATTGTCCTGGCTGAAGAATGCACGGAGGATATTTTCTTCCTCCAGCGTCGTCTCGCAGCGCCAGTATCTTTCCAGCAATTGATTGATGTACTTATAGTCCATAGTTGTCTACTTCTTCGAATTTTTGTTTTATCGTCTGTCTGGCTCTGAAAATGCTGACCTTCACCTGCTCTTCACTGATTTGAAGAATTGCGGCGATTTCCTTGTAGGACTTACCCTCAAAGTCGCGGAGCTGAATGCAACTGCGCTGCTTTTCAGGCAAACGGTCAACGAGCTTTTTAACCAGTTGGACGCGGTCGTGTTGTACGGCGGCCTCGTTAGGGTCAGATGAAGTATCGGGAGCATCTACGTTTTTTTCGTCAAGCGAATCATTGTTATGCCCGGCACGGCGAACCTTGTCTAACGATAGATTTCGGCAAATAGTGAGGCTGAAAGCTTCGATAGACGCTATCTCGTCCCACTGGTCGCGCCTTTCCCAAACCTTGATGAGAGTCTCCTGCACAATGTCCTCCGCCTCAGCGCTATCAAGCGTAATGCGCTTGGCAAGCCGATAAAGAACATTCTTCAGCGGCAGCACATCGTTGCGAAAACTCACTTTTTTCATCTGCGCTCTATAGGGTTGACGGACCAGTAGGTCAAAAGTTACAGTCCCGGATTACTTTCTCTGATTTTTAACGTTTGTTTATGATTTAACCTTGTTATCTGTACCTATAGATACATAAATACAAGGGTAATATTACTTCTATCGGGTTATCACGGTGCCATGCTTTCCGTCGATGGCGTCAGCCTTGGTGATGATAACGCGCTTAACCCCTGCTTCGACAGCAGCGAGAGCATTCTGCAACTTGGGAATCATTCCCCCCGATACCGTACCATTCTCAACCAGTTGCTCGAAATCATCGCGCCGGATAGTTGGTAACACTGTACTGTCATCATCTGGATTGGTCAGCACGCCGGGCTTCTCAAAGCAATAAATGAGGGTCACATCACAGAAAGGTGCCAGTGCCTTGGCAGTCTCTGAGGCGATGGTATCGGCGTTAGTATTGAGAATATGTCCTTCACCGTCATGTGTCAGCGGGGCCATGACAGGCACCAGTCCATCGGCAATAAGTCCGTGCAGACGTTCACCGTCCACTCGGTCAACATCTCCCACAAATCCGAAATCCACTGTCTGCTCGGTCTTGGCATCTCCCTCAAGTTTCATTTTCACCGGTGGTCTACGGTGCGACCGTATCACGTCCATGTCGGCACCGGTCAGTCCAAGCGCATTGACGCCCTTAGCCTGCAAGCATGCCACGAGGTTCTTGTTCACCAGTCCGCCATAAACCATTGTCACCACCTCAAGCATCTTATCGTCGGTGATACGACGCCCGTTCACCATTCGACTTTCGATACCAAGCGCCGATGCCACCTTCGTAGCTCTGCGTCCACCGCCGTGCACCAATATCTTGGGGCCGGGAATGGCTGCAAAGTTGCTTACCAGTTGCTCAAGACGGGTCTCGTCCTCGACGATGGCACCGCCCACCTTTATTATATATACATCCATGATTCTTGAATATTTGAGAGGAAGAGTCTGCCCTGGAAAGGAATAATGTTAAGAGCTGCGCAGCCAATTATGCATTATGAATTATGAATTAATATTTGTCTCCGCGTTAGCCTAATTATGAATTATGAATTATTCCAGGTATGTGTATCCGTACAGTCCAGAGCGGTAGTTGTTGAGGAATTCCTTGCCTTCTTCGAGGGAAATCTTACCTTGCTTGACGCTCTTCGTCACCCACTGTTCAAGCTGTCTTACGAGCTTCTTGGGATTGTACTGCACATAGTCGAGCACCTCTTCCACCGTCTCGCCGTCGAAGATCTGGTCAATGTGGTAAGTGCCGTTCTTTACAGAGATGTGCGCAGCCGTGGTATCACCGAAGAGGTTGTGCATGTCACCAAGAATTTCCTGATAGGCACCTACGAGGAACACTCCGAGATAATAAGGCTCATTCTTTTTCAACGGATGAAGCGGCAGTACATGACTGGGTCTGCCGTTCACGGTGAAATTGGCTATTTTGCCGTCACTGTCACAGGTGATGTCCTGCAACGTGGCGTTGCGCGTCGGCCTCTCGTTGAGACGCTGTATTGGCATGATAGGGAATAGCTGGTCGATGGCCCATGAGTCGGGCAGGCTCTGGAAGAGGGAGAAGTTGCAGAAATACTTATCGGCGAGCAATTTGTCCAGTCCCCGAAGTTCTTCGGGAACATGCTTCATCTGCTTGCAGAGAACGTTTATCTCATGGCAGACGCTCCAGTACATGGCCTCTATCTCAGCCCGAGTCTTGAGGTCCACCAGTCCATGAGAGAACAACTCCAGTGCCTCGTCACGTATTTGCTCGGCATCGTGCCAGTCCTCAAGCATGGTGCGCGGGTTGAGATTGTCCCATATCTCGTAGAGGTCCTTCACCAGTTGATGATCGGTTTCCTTAGCCTCGAACTCTTCGGGCATCTCCGGCAGAGAGGCTGTCTCCAGCACGTCGATAACGAGAACGGAATGGTGTGCTGCAAGCGAGCGTCCGCTCTCAGTGATGATGTTGGGATGAGGAATACCGTTCTTGTTGGCAGCGTCAACGAAGGTGTACACACAGTCGTTGACATACTCCTGAATGCTGTAGTTCACAGAACTTTCCGAACTGCTCGACCGCGTACCGTCGTAGTCTACGCCCAGTCCGCCGCCGCAATCTACATAGTCCACCTTATATCCCATTTTGTGCAGATTGACATAATACTGTGCAGCCTCTTTGAGGGCAGTCTGGATACGACGTATCTTAGTGATTTGCGAGCCGATGTGAAAATGTATCAGTCGCAGGCAGTCGTGCAGTCCTTTTTCGTCGAGAATTTTCAGAGCCGAGAGAAGTTCCGCAGAAGTGAGCCCGAACTTCGAGGCGTCGCCACCGCTTTCTTCCCATTTGCCGGAACCTGAACTGGCCAGCTTGATACGAATGCCGAGGTTGGGCTTCACGTCAAGTTTCTTTGCTGCCTTGGCGATGATGTCCAGTTCATTAAGTTTCTCCACGACGATGAAGATTCTCTTGCCCATCTTTTGGGCGAGCAGAGCCAGTTCGATATAGTTCTGGTCTTTATATCCATTGCAGATGATGAGAGAGTCGCTTTGACACTGCACGGCAATGACGGCATGAAGTTCCGGCTTAGAACCGGCCTCAAGACCGAGATTGAACTTACGTCCGTGAGAGATGATTTCCTCCACTACGGGCTGCATCTGATTCACCTTAATGGGATAGATGACGTAATTCTCCGCCTGAAAGCCATATTCTTTCTTGGCCTTGGCAAAGCAGGATGCCGTCTTCTCGATTCGGTTGTCCAGGATGTCGGGAAAGCGAAGCAGTACGGGAGCCGTGACATCGCGCAGGGCTAATTCGTCCATCACGTCACGCAAGTCAATTTGGGTATTGTCCTTACAGGGGGTTACATAGACATCGCCCTTGTCATTGATACCGAAATAAGAAGTTCCCCAGCCATTGATGTTGTAGAGTTCCTTGGAATCCTCTATCGTCCACTTTTTCATTTCTCGTTTGTTCTGTTAATTTCTGATTTTTTAGGGTTGATAATTCAATAAGTTTTTGAGTTTATCCACCGTGATTTTAATTTTATCGAAATTGTCCATAAGCGTCACGTCAAGGGTGTATTTTGCCTTAGCGTAAAACTTCTCTCGCTGAGCCAGTTGCTCACCAATAAACAGCCGAACCTCTTCGGGAGTCTTGTTGAGCAAGAGGGGACGCACGGTACGTCCCATTCTCAAGTGCTCGTAGAGTACGTCAGTACTGCACTTCAAATAAACGGTGTCTCCCTGCTGATTAAGATAATCCATATTATCGAAGAAACAGGGAGTGCCACCACCACAACTGATGACGACATCCTCAAACTCGGCCACCTCATGAAGGAGGTTATGCTCTATCTTGCGGAAGCCCTCTTCTCCGCGCTCGTCGAAAATTTGTTTCACCGTTCGGCGCATGCGCGACTCGATATACCAGTCCAAGTCATAAAAAGGCAAGCCGAGATTCGTCGAGAGCGCCTTTCCCACGGTGGTCTTACCAGACCCCATATAACCCAAGAGAATGATTCGCTTCATTTCCTTCTTCTCGACTTCGATTCCGGCGTGTTCTTTACTATCTCCATGCACTGCTCAAAGGTAAGCTCACCCTTACGTGCCTGTTCGTGGAGTTTCTTGTCTATGCGGTAGTTCTTGCCGTCGTAGCACAAATAGGGACCGTAACGACCATTGAGAAGTTCCAGCTTGTCGTCTTCCTCGAACACCTTGATATGGCGTTCCTTCTCGGCCTGCCGCTTCTTCAAGATGAGCTGTACGGCTTCAGCGAGGGTGATGGTCAGCGGGTCCTGATCCTTGGGGATGGAAACGTATTTCTTGTCATGCTGCACATAGGGGCCAAACCGACCGGCTCCCACCGTAACAGGCGTTCCTTCAAATTCACCGAGCTGACGGGGAAGCTTGAAGAGTTCAAGAGCCTCATCGAGAGTCACCGTCTCCATGCTCAATTCCTTGGGCAACTGGGCGAAGCGGGGCTTCTCTTCGTCAGAGGCTTGTCCTATCTGAACCAGGGTGCCGAACTTACCTATCTTCACGAAGACGGGACGACCCGATTTGGGATCGATTCCAAGTTCGCGCTCACCCACGCGATGGTCCGAACGACTGTTGGCTACCTTGTCTACCACCTTCTCGAAATTCTTGTCGAAGTCACGTATCATCTTGAGCCACTCTTCCTTGCCGGCGGCAATCTTATCAAACTCGCTCTCCACGTTGGCCGTGAAGTTATAATCCATTATTTCGGGGAAGTTCTCCATCAAGAAGTCATTGACCACCATTCCTATGTCTGTGGGCAACAACTTGCCTTTATCGGAACCGACGGTCTCCACTTTTTTCTTCTGTGTGACGACGTTGCCGCGCAGTGTATCAATGATATAGGGTCTGTCTTCACCCTTTCGGTCGCCCTTGACCACATACTCGCGTTGCTGAATGGTGGAAATGGTGGGGGCGTAGGTCGACGGACGACCGATGCCCAACTCTTCGAGCTTGCGCACCAGACTTGCCTCAGTATAGCGCGGGGGAGCCTGAAGGAAGCGTTCCACGGAAGAAATTTCGCGGCGTTCCAACCGGTCGTTCACTTTCAGAGGAGGCAACTGATACTGTTCTTCCTCGTTCTGAGAGTCGTGGGTATCCATGTAGACCTTCTTGTAACCATCAAACACCATCACTTTTCCCGTAGCTACAAATTGCTCGTCGGCGCCATCCACGTCAATCGTCACCGTGGTGTTTTCCTCTATGCTGTCAGCCATCTGAGAAGCCACAGTACGCTTCCAGATAAGTCCGTAAAGCCGGGCCTCCTGAGTGTTACCCTCAAGTTTCTGCAGTGACATGTCGGTAGGTCGAATGGCCTCGTGAGCCTCCTGTGCACCCTTGGAGTGGGTGTGATAGCGGTGCGGGGCACTGTATTTCTCGCCGTAGAGCCGGGTGATGACCTCCTTGCTGGCATTGATGGCCAACTGAGAGAGATTCATCGAGTCGGTACGCATATAGGTGATGCGTCCGCTCTCATAGAGTCGCTGTGCCACCGACATCGTCTGACTTACCGTAAAGCCCAGTCGGCGAGCAGCTTCCTGTTGCAGTGTGGAAGTGGTGAACGGTGATGGCGAGGAACTGTGTCCCGGTTTCTTCGTCACGTTGTCCACGACGAACTGTGCATCCTTGCATTTCTCAAGGAATGCCAGCGCTTCTTCGTGGGTCTTGAAGTTCTTGTCCAGTCGGGCTCTCACCTCACTCTTGCTGCCGTCGGGATTCGTGACGCCGAAGATACCCTGAATACGATAGTAAGAACCTCCCTTGAACTTCTGTATCTCACGTTCCTGCTCCACAATGAGACGTACAGCCACGCTCTGCACACGTCCTGCGGAGAGCGACGGTTTCACCTTGCGCCAGAGTACAGGCGAAATCTTGAAACCCACCAGGCGGTCGAGCACGCGACGGGCCTGTTGAGCATCAACGAGATTCATGTCCAGATGACGCGGTGTCTCGATTGCTTTAAGTATAGCGGGTTTTGTAATTTCGTGAAATACGATGCGGCTGGTTTTCTCCTCGTCCAGTCCGAGCACTTCGCAAAGGTGCCAGCTGATAGCTTCTCCTTCACGATCCTCATCGGATGCGAGCCACACCTTCTTGGCGTCCTTGGCATTGCGCTTGAGTTCTGTGACAATCTTCACCTTGTCGGGCGACACCTCGTAGATAGGCTCAAGAGTCTTTTCATCGATGCCGAGTCCGCCGTGCTTCAAGTCGCGGATGTGTCCGTAACTGGACATCACCTTATAGTCCTTTCCTAAAAACTTTTCTATAGTCTTAGCCTTCGCAGGGCTCTCAACAATGACTAAGTTATCTTGCATGCTAATAATGTGTTTATAAACGGTTGGCAAAAGTAACTAAACTTTTTGCTTACACATTATATAATAGGTGATATTTTAGAAATTTTAAGTCTTTGGAGTAAAATAGAATAGCAGCAGGTAAAGTTGGCACATCCTACAGACTTCGTTTTCTACGTCTTTCTGAGTTGCTGAAGGAATGAAAAACAGGAACTTGCGAAACTGAAATCTTGAACTGACAAGACGAAAGATGTTAAAAATGCGGCGACTTCCATGCCGACGGATTTTTATTGTTAATTTTGCAGTATGAAAATAGGAAATATCGACTTCGGAGAACGTCCGCTGTTCCTCGCCCCCATGGAAGACGTGACGGACATCGGCTTTCGAAAACTCTGCAAACGCTACGGCGCAGCAATGGTCTATACGGAATTCGTATCGGCAGACGCTATCATTCGGAATATCAAATCGACTCTCGACAAGATGATAATCGACGAGAGCGAGCGACCCGTGGGCATACAAATCTACGGACGTGACGTTCCGTCAATGGTAGAGGCAGCGAAGATGGTGGAGCAGGTGCACCCCGACGTCATCGACCTCAACTTCGGTTGTCCGGTGAAGAAAGTGGCTGGCAAAGGCGCCGGAGCAGGAATGCTGAAGAACATTCCGCTGTTGCTGGAAATTACACGAGAGGTGGTGAAGGCCGTGAAAACGCCCGTCACGGTAAAGACGCGACTGGGATGGGACCATGACCATAAAATCATCACTGAACTGGCTGAGCAACTTCAAGACTGTGGCATCCAGGCTCTGACCATCCACGGACGCACGCGCTCGCAGATGTATACCGGCGAAGCCGACTGGACACTCATCGGTGAAGTAAAACGCAACCCGAGAATTCATATCCCCATCATCGGCAACGGCGACATCACCACGCCGGAGGAAGCACTACGGGCTTTCGACACCTATGGCGTAGACGCAGTAATGGTGGGACGCGCCACCTTCGGTCAGCCGTGGATATTCCAAGATATGCGCCATTTCATCGATGGTGACAAGAACTACAAGCCGCTTTCCATTGACGATAAAATCGACGTCTTGGAGGAACAGTTGCGCATCAACATAGACCGTATCGACGAGAAACGAGGCATTCTGCATACGCGCCGACATCTCGCTGCCTCACCTGTTTTCAAGGGTATTCCTGACTTCCGTCAGACGCGCATCGCCATGCTCCGCGCAGAGACAGAGGCTGACCTCACCGCCATTCTGGAAAAGTGCAGGGAAAGACTTTCTTCAATTCATAATGCATAATTCATAATGCTCAATGCATGGAGTCTACCCCCAAACGGGGGTTGCGGTATTTTAGCGAGGGGATGAGCC
>JBMNUW010000075.1:0-14816 GCA_050946475.1 Prevotella sp. | reverse complement strand
TCAATTATTAAAATAGTAGAATTGGGCAATTTATCCGAAAGAATTGTGTTAATCTAATTGAAAGAATTGTTTCATCCAATCAACAATAGAAAATGAAGAATACAAGAATTATTTTCACCCTTCTACTCGCCCTGTTGACCGTAGGAGGCGTGAAAGCGCAGAGTGTAGACACCGCTGAAGTGGTACTCAAAAACATCATGACGCGCAGTAGCATTCGTACTTTCCAGCAGCGGCCTGTGGAAAAAGAAAAGATAGAGAAACTGTTGCGGGCAGGCATGGCGGCTCCTACCTCCATGGACCGTCGTCCTTGGCATTTCGTGGTGCTCTCCGAAAAAGAGGACATCGAGCGCTATGCAGCCTCGAACGAGCACCATGCCGACAAAATCCGAAAGACACCTCTGTTCATCATAGTCTGTGGAGACACGACAAAGATGCAGGAGGGTGCGGGGCGCGACTTCTGGATACAGGATAACTCCTGCGCGAGTGAGAACATTCTGCTGGCGGCTCACGCCATGGGACTCGGCGCCGTATGGACCAGTGCCTATCCTATTCAGAAAAAGGTGGACGGCATTCGCAAGGCACTCCATCTCTCCGAACGGTTCATTCCCCTCAATGTCATCTGCATCGGCTATCCTGCAGAACCGGCAGATATTAAGGACAAATGGAACCCTGACGACATTACCTACGGCATCAAAGAGTGACATCAAAATGGAATATACCAAATATTGATAGTAATTGATAGTATAAGACTTACCACATAAAAAATCCCGGGACGCCCGGGATTTTTTATGACATTTCGCCTTGCCCAGTTATAACAGATAATTCTTACCTGTTACAACAGATGATAGATGTCACCGGCTCCGAATTTCACCACGCCTTTCATCTCCAACTGAAAGAGAAGGCTGCTGACAGCGGCAATACCCAGTCCTGTGGAGAGGGCAATAATATTTTTCTGCTGGTCGTTCTGACGCTTGAGAAAATTTACGATTTTCATCTCGTCGGGCGATAGCTGCGGAAAGAGTTCCCGGGGAATTCCTTGCTTCCGGGCCTCCGTCACCTTTCTGTCGTTCTCCCATCTGCATACATGAAGAATGTCCTCTGCCGAAGTTAGCAACGTGGCTCCATTGTCTCGTATCAGATTGTTGCAGCCCTCACTGTAGGGAGCAGTGAGAGGACCGGGTACTGCCAACACCTCCCGACCGTAACTATTGGCTATGCGAGCTGTGATAAGCCCTCCCCCATGTGCTGCGCTCTCTATGAGAACCACGGCATCGGCAATACCTGCGGTAATACGATTACGCCGCACGAAGTTCATCTTGTCGGCATTTGTATGCGTCATGAACTCGGTGAGCAGACCACCCTGTAAAAGCATCTTCTTTGCTGTATCAAGGTGCCGGGGTGGATAGAGATAGTCCAGTCCATGAGCCAGCACACCCACCGTTTCCATTCCATTGTCGAGAGCCTGTCGGTGGGCGTTGATGTCCACTCCATAAGCCAGTCCGCTCACAATGAGGGTGTCTGGTAGCAGACTTTGTAGTTCCTTCATTATCCGGCGTATCACATCCTGTCCGTAGACCGTGATATGACGCGTACCCACGATACTGACGACGTGCGACTTGTTAAGGTCTGCCGTACCACGGTAGAACAGCGCGAGTGGTGCGTCGGGGCAATCTTTCAGACGCTGTGGATAATCGGCATCCAAAAGCGTGAGGGCACGCACACCGTTTGCCTCCATCCATGCCATCTCCTCTTCCACTCGTCTGCACACGGCATCAAAATCTCCGAAGAGGCCTTGAATATGGCAGGCTCCTTCGGGTGTGAGGTCGGGCTGAAGTTCCTGCAAATGGTCTCGGTGTTCCACGATGGCTGTAGCCGAGCCCGTTTTGCGGTAAAGCTCAAGCATGGGTGAAAGATTGAAATAGCTGATGCGGGTGAGTATCAGAGTGTTGAATATCTCCTGCTGGTCTATCATCGGTATCTTTGAATTTCCCCGTCAATCAATCATTATTATCTAAGTATTTCGCAAAGGCACGGTCGTACTCCTCGCTGGTGCCCAGCTCTCCGTTCACGAGTACCACCAAGTCCACCGTGGCTTGAAAGCAGAGCACATTGTCGGAGGCACGGTAGAGGTCATGTATGAAAACATATCTTATGCCCTCCTTGCGCAGCCCCATTTTAGAAATAATCACATCGTCGCAGCGCAACGGTTTCTTATAGAGGAGATTCATGCGCACCACAACGGCATCTATGCCACGCTCGTGCATCTCAGCGAAACTCAGGCCTGCTTCTTTGAGAAAGCGGTGACGCGTATGCTCCGTATAGTGGAGATAGTTAGCGTTGTTCACAATGCCCTCAATGTCGCATTCGTAGTCACGCACTTCCATACGGGTCTCGAAGATATAGTGGGGCTTAGCAAATCTCCCCCTGCCTCTAAAGGCCTTGCTGTTGTCTGTCATTTTTTCTTTTTCTGTTACTGTTATTTATTATATATTCTATAGAAATTTCTATAGCCTATATAGATTTCTCTAAATTTCTATCTTTCTTTTCTCGCGTTCTCTTTTTTCAAGAGCCACATCATCCCTCCACAGGACCTTTCTTAAGATATTCATAGCCGAAACGACACCTGAGGCAGTCCCGTTTGTCACAATATTCCTTTTTCAGTTGAATAAGTGCTTGCGAGTCACCGGCCGATTCCACGCTGAGCCCACATTGCTTCCATAGTTCCACGATATGGTTTCGTTCTGGCTTGAGCAATTCGAGATAGTCGAAGGCGCGGTCGCAGAGACGGTCGTCCATCTTATGCCGTCCGTAAGCAAAGAGCATGGGCACCACGGTGTTCACCACAAGGAGCTCTTTTGAAGCCTGTGCCAACTGTTTGGAGCTATGCTCGCTCACCTGTCCGAAAGAGTAGTGGTCTTCCCAATAGGGGGTCACACTGGTAGTAAGCAGTCCGCAGACATCCTTGAGATTTTCCGTCTCTATCAAGTCGGCCAGCCCCGTCTTTCGATGATAGTAGAGATTGGCCAACTGTGACATTCGGATATGGGGGAAATTCTGCGGACGTAGCCGCAGGAAGCGCCAAAGACTGTAATCAATGGGCTTGAGATTGAACTTGTGTGCCAGATAATGATATTCGCTACACAACCGCTGGTAATAGAGGTCAGCCTCTGCTTCTTTGCGATGCCTTTCCGGCAAAGAGAGAGGATTGAGCAGGCCGGCCTGTCCCATAAAGACTGCCTCTATCTGAAAGAGGTCGTCACGGTGGTGATCCACGGCATGAAGCGGAAAACTGAAAGCCCACTGTTCGAAGGCATCTCCATTGATGCCGAACCCGAAGTTGCGAGCTAATGTCACGAAGTAAGCCCACTCCCAGTCGCCTCCACAGCGCTCCACCCGCTTTACAATAGCCTCCGTCTTCTGTTCCAGGCGTTCGGTCTCCAGTGCATTCATCCATGAGTGCACCAGTAACCTGGAGAGCGAAGGGATGATACGGTAGCAAGGCGGATAATCGTCGGTTTCAAGCAGTTCGCGATAATGCAGTTTCACCGACTCCGGTGCGTCTAGTTGCATCTGCGGCAATGAGGTGCCCTTCTCCGTTACCACAGCACGGTCCACGACACGTGCCACATGGAGAATGACATTATCATAGAGCGGGTCCTTGTCGTGCCCGTGCAGATACCAGTCGTTCGACCGGTCATGTATCTCCACATTTCCTACCCACAGCGTACCGTCTATCTTCAGTTTTGCATTGAAGAAATCGGGACCGGCATTATGGTTGTGCAAACCGGGGTCTATGATTTCCACGGTACGCCCGTCGGTCGTTTGAAGATGTTGTAGGGGCAGCAGCTTGTGTTTCCAGCAGTAGTGGAGTATAAATTCGGATTGACCTTGCTTTGTTGTCATCATCAATAGGTTTTGGTGTGGAGAATCCTTGTCGCCACAGGTGGTCATTTTCGAGTAGCAAACTTACATAATTATTTCATTAATTCCAAATCTTATTCTTATTTTTCCTTTAATTTTCTAATAAGGAAAAAATAATTTCTCACCCTTATTACTAATGCAAAAAATCTGAATCCCGAATGAGAGTTCCTGTCTTTTTGTTTTCAACTCCAATGAAAAGACATTCTTACTAGAAAGATAATCACATGAAGATAAATTGTGCAAAAACTTAAAGTCAGACCTTTTCCATACTTGCTGCATATTTTTTCGGCGTAAGTCCTACGATGCGCTGAAAATATTTGCAGAAGAAACTTACAGAGGGGAAATTCAGTTCGTCTGCAATCTGCGTGACGTTCTGTCCCGAATAACATAACTGCACCTTTGCTTCAGAAATGACAGCCTGCTCAATCCACTGCTTGGGTGGTATTCCCGAGAAAGTGCTTACTGTAGTACTCAGATGATTGACAGAAATGCAGAGTTTGTCGGCATAATAGGCCAGATCACGGTGGCTGCGGAATTCGGTGTTGACAAGGTCCAGGAAACTGTTGAAGATGCGTTCGTCATTACCCTGCAGACCGGATAAATTCGTTGCGCCCATCTTGATCCACACGTCATCCGTCATACTAATCAAGGTGCGCAAAGCAAGAAATTGTGAGCGTCTGGAAAATGTGTCCGACAGACATACTTTCACAAGTGAATCGAATCCGCCCTGCAGCAGTACGCGGTCTTGCTCCGAGGGAACAAAAGCGTATGACTTACGCTGCGTACCGAAGATGTTGAACGGAGTTCTAGGCATTGCCTCCTGCAGCACGGCTGGACTGAAGACCACAGCATCAAACTTGCAGTCAGGCGAAAGCGATGTAATTGAATAGATGGTGTTCTCGCTCATGGCCAAAACCGTACCGGCCCCAATTTCCGTCTTCTTCAGATTGCAGACGTAGGTTGCCCTGCCACTTTTAAAGAGTAGCAGGTGATTGGCTTTCAGTCGAAAAGGCTCATTCAAAGGATGACGTCCCTGAAAACCCGCTCTCTTATCGCGTGCAATGCAAATGTTGTCGCTGTCGAATATCACCCCGTAATCCTCATAGTGTCCTGCCACCATCTGTAAAAGGGTGGGTACATAAAATTCGTTTATCGGTCTTTTCGTCTTACTCATATCCTTGCCTGCATTATGTACGACAAAGATAATACAATCTTTTCGAATACGGTAAAAAGAACGTTATTTTATAGATAATCGCATCAAAAGACATAATTTCCCAATGAAAAGAACATTTCTCGCAATATTAGGGAAGCAAGTCATTGAACTATAGTTCTTAAATTTGCAACCGAAAATAAATCATTAATGAAAGAGAAATGAAAACGAGAAAAAAGCACATTCTGATTGTAGTCTTGGCAGTCATTGTTTTAGCGATAGTAGCCTTTGCCCTCTCGCTTGCCGGTGCCTTCGACAATTATGGTAGCAAGCAAAAGACCGTACTCCTGCAACAATCCGGACTAAAGGTCACGGCACGCATTGACGGACGCTATATTTCCCGGCAGGAAATGGATAAGTGGATGATAAACCGTCTGCGTATTGCGGAAAAGAAACTTGACCTTACTCCCATACCTGACGGAAAACCGGACTCAATGCTTGCAAGGTTGACGGAAGAGAAGCTACGTTTCTCACATCAGGAGATTATGGACAAGCTGGGCTCAGAACTTTCCATGTCCGACAAAGCCACATCTCTGATGAACACGCTTTCAAGCGGTCGCACCAAATACTGCATCACCGTGATGGATGTGGAAGGTCTCGACCTGAACACCTTTCAGCGGGAATTTGACAGGCTGCAGAACGAAAATTCGCCGGAGAATCTGAAAGCCAATATCGGTGTATCGCCCGACCATTATTATCTCGGCGTGAACGATAAGGGTGCCTTGGAAGTGATTGAAAATTGTGGAAACAACATGATGGTTTCGCGTTTCTTCATCACCTACGGCAACGAGCAGGGACTTAACTCTCCACGGGAGGCACAGCGCTATGAGCGCCAGTCAACTGGTCATGCCCAGTTGGAAAACGGGAACACGGCAGGAGGTGTCCGCCATCAGTTCCATCGGACAAAGGACGGATTTGAGGCCAAACTGTTGGTAGAGTTTCCTGCGCTCACACCATCGACCATCATCAAAAACCACCAGGTGCATCTGGCCCTTGAGTTCTCCAACTGGGTTAAATATGTGAAGGAGCACTGCAATAATAGTAATGAAGTCAATCTAAAACAATAAATAATAGGAGGTAAGAAAATGAAAAACTATGGTAAAGAAACTTTTGTGAAAGACTGGGATTCACTTCGTACAAAACGTATGCTTGCCCGTGAGGCTCTCTACCGTGCCGGTAAGCCTGAATTCAAGCCCTACATGTCAGCCAAGTGGACCGACTTCTACAAAGACGAGCACAACCGTATGATTGCAGCCGTTCAACACGAGGACATCAAGGGCTGCACACAGGAGATGATCAAGTGGTTCTTCGAGCACTTGGCCTGCTGCACAACATGGAATGGGATCGACTTCTCCGGTCCGGAGGTCTCCATCTACCATCTTTGGCACCACCGCGACCACGTAGCAGTGACACCCGTTACTAACGTTGAAGGAAAGAAGAACTTAGGCTTCCTTGAGGGAGCTGTCACACGTATTCACGAACTCACAAATGAGGTGAACGATGTAGTATACTATGAAATGAAAACCATTGCGCTTAACAATCACGACTATATCTTCAACGTTACAAAGGAAGGAAAGGCCATCGGTCACGTGAAGCATGTCTATGAAGACAACGGTCACGGCGGCAGCACATTCTATTGCGAGACAGAAGTGGGACTGCAAGAGGACAGCAAACAGAGCGACCTTATCAACAAAGTGCTTGTGCCGAAGCTCTATTCCAAGGAGCAGGGCATACAGTGGATTCATCACAACGTCCAGGAGACAGGACGTATGCAGGACATTCTCCCGGTACTCTACGACAACCAAGACAAGGTGTTTTTCGATCCTGAATTCACAAAATTCGACTGACCTTCAACCAATATGAGTTTTTGGCTTTGGTGCATCAGCTGGGGATGGCTCTATGCCATGATTGTCATCGGTCTGTTTCTGACAGGCTATCTGCTGAAGAATTTCAAACAGATGGACAACATTACAAAATGGATGATTTGCGCCATGATTGTTCTCTGTTTCCATGTATGGGAGGAGTGGGTGCTTCCCGGTGGTTTCCATTGGGTCTACAATGTCCAGCATGGTTCCCCAACAACTCTCTGCGACCGATATCCGATGAACCGGCTCACTGACATGATAACCAACTTTGGCGGAGAACTTCTCGGACTGATATGGCTGCTTGTCCAAAAGAAATTCAACGGTGTTACGGCTGTAGCCATCGGCATTTTTAGTATCTTCGAATTTGTCATCCACGTCTTCATCACCATCAAGTCCCAGGCTCTGTATGGAGGTCATTTCTATGCTCCTGGACTGTTGACCGCCACTTTGGGCTTCCTGCCCGTTGGCTTAGCACTACTTTTCCATGTGATAAAAGGCAAATTTTCTCTCTCAGTCTGGCTGAAGGGTGTAATTCTCCTTGTAGTACTGAGCATCATTTTCGTCAATACACCTGAAGGCTTACTGAAAAACAAGAACACCAGACTCGGCTGGACGAATCATGGCTATTACGAACAGTTCATCAGGTAAAATCATTTTCTAATAACTCTCTGTTCTTTTTTGTTTGGGAACAACATAGCTCTTTCGATTCATAGTCATCGGGCAGAAGAAAATTTGTCAGCTCAACATAAAATATAAATCCGAACCGGTTCCTGCTCAAAGCTGGCAATCTTGCAATGAATAATAAAGAATAGCTATAAGTTCCTACTATGTAGGGCATCGGCACCAGCGATGAAATCGGTGATTCTTTTAAGATTTGTCACATCAGCCTATTCTCCGCGCCGAACTATCAATGAGATAAGGAGCGAAACGACTGCAAGGGCGATACCTACAGCACAGACACCTTGCCACCCCACAAGCTGCCAGCCAAGTCCGGCGAGAAAGGTGCCAAGACTGCCTCCCACGAAGTAAGTCGTCATGAAGATGGTGTTGGCACGACTGCTCGCATGAGGCGCATCCTGCATACAACCGCTCTGATTGCTGATTTGCTGGCATTGCAGTCCGATATCCACCAATATCACCGTTGCGATAAGTCCAGGATAAGTATATCCGAAGACAGCGGCGACCACCCAACCCACAATCTGGATAATTGCTCCCACAAAGGAGATTCGCCGTATGCCTAAACGGGGCACCCACTTGCCCACACCTGAGGCGGTGAGAGCACCTACAATTCCACAGAGACCCAACATGCCTACGGCATCACTGCCTGCATAAAACGGTGCTTCCGAAAGATGAAACGCCATACAGGACCAAACCGCCAACATACTGCCAAAGGCAAAACCGCCGCGGATGGAATAAAGGCGAATGAGGGGATGAGTACGTACAATGTCTACCAAACTGCGCATCAAAGCCTGGTAGGTGCCGTGAAAATTGCGCAATGTCTCAGGCATGATACTCAGCGCCCATATCCAACAGGGAAGCATCACGATAGCCACAATAAAGAACATGGCACGCCAGCCCAGCCAGTCTCCCACAATTCCGCTCACCACACGGGCAGCGAGAATGCCGATGAGCAGGCCGGAGAGCACATATCCCATGTTCTTCGATTTATCAGCGGGTTTAGAATACTGGGCTGTCATTGGCATGAACAACTGAGGCACCACCGAGCAGATACCAAGGAAAAAAGAGGCTGCCCATACCATATAGATAGAAGAGGACAAGGCTATTATCACCGCCAGCACAGCCGAGGACAACATACAGACAGAAATGATGCGACGACGGGAATAAAGGTCGCCCATGGGGACAACCATGCACAACCCGAAGGCGTAGCCTACTTGTGTGATGACGGAAACGAGATTGCTCTCCACTTCCGTACAACGCAGGTCTGCCCGAATCAGTTCGAGTAGCGGCTGGTTATAATAGATGTTGGCCACGGTGATACCGGCTAAAATGGCCATTGAAAAGATAAGCGATGCCGGTATTCCTTTATTGTCTATCAGTTGTTTCATCTGTATTTCTGTTTGTTCGGGAGAAGAAGAGGAACAAGAAAATGGAAAGACGGAAAGTACGAAAACCCTACAGCCAAGCTACGAGGAACAACACCCCGTCCACCCTATTCGCCGAAATAGCAAAACACATTTAATTATGAATTGTGAATTATGAATTATGAATTAAGTAAAGGATGCTTTCGTTGCCTTCATTGAACAGCAGGTCGAGGATACTGAGATTAGGCAGGAAGCCGTATTTCTGCCGATATACTTGATAATAAGGAGCTGGAGTGAAAGTCGGGTCTGGCAGGGGGTGCTTCGGACGAATCACCTCGCGGTAATCATCTGCCAAGGTTCCATCGGGCAACAAGACCTGTGGTACAGAACTCACTTCCTGTAGCAACCCTGTAGACTCTGCCACCTTGCTCTGAGAAATGATATAATCGTTCGTCAGCGTGATGTGTGGTTCAAAATCAAGCAATTCACACAATTTCAACGTGATGTCAAGGTTGAATTGGAAAAGCGATTTCCAACGACTCTCGAAAAAAGGACGCAGGTCATCGGCATAAAATTCAAAAAAAGGACTCTCCCCATAAGCCGAACATAGCGCATTCCAGTGCAGATGCCGCCAGTTGGCATGGTCGGAAACGAGTATGTCGCGCATCAATGTCTTTCCCCTTGACTGACGAAAAACGCCCATTTCATCGCCTTTATTAATTGTCTTGCCACTTTCTTCTTTCGAAGTAGGCTGCGACAAGGAATCGGCAGAAGGTACGGAAACGGGAACGACAAGTGACTGCGGGCCCTGCGTAGCTGCTATGACACAGCGGTTACGATAGGTCTGCTTCACAAAGTGATCATAGCGTTCAATAATACAACGGTCGTAACAAAAAAGCTTCTGAAACCATTGCACCGGACCGAAATAAGCAGAAGAGAGAATAGCTGTCTTTACCATGGCAGATAGAACAGTCGATAAGCGGGACCCAATACCTGATGGCGATGCACCAATATGCGTGACTGGCCCGTATTGACGAGATAAAGTTTACAGTCGGGACAAAGACAACGGTCACAACAGCGATAAGGAATGACATAACGACCTGACCGCAGAACGATGGTATCGCCCGGCACGGCAACGACCTGACCAATACAAGGCTCCGTAGTGTAGAACACCATCAACTCGCCACGATGCAGTCGGGTGTCTCCTATCCTGTTCACCAGCACACGATCACCCTTTCTGAGAGCTGGTCCCAGATCGGCAGTCACCGTGAAAACGGTAAAAAGACAGGCACGCACCAAGACGACGATTAGGGTCGCTACAGCCAGTGTCAGAAGAATCTTAACAAATTGCTTCATCATCATGCCATCCCTGCCTCTGCTGGCAGAGAAGAAGACTCGGGAGCAATGGCCCCGACAACAAAAAAGCTCCGACACTGCTCCACTGTAGGAGCAGCGCCGAAGAGAGGTTTATTTAATATGGTCTACTAATGTGAACAATCGTTGCCAACGAATTCCTGAGAAGCCCTTCCGGTCGGGATCATGGCTCCACCAGATAAAGATGGGCTTACCCACTATGTGGTCCTCGGGCACAAAGCCCCAGTAGCGCGAGTCGGCGGAGTTATGCCGATTATCGCCCATCATCCAATAATAGTCCAACTTGAAGGTATAGCTGTGTGCCAGCTTCCCGTTGATATAGATTTGTCCGTTTTTCACCTTGAGGTCATTACCCTCATAGACGCGGATTGGACGTTCGTAAACGGCAATGTTATCCATGGTGAGTTTCACCGTGGCACCCTTTTTCGGAATCCAGACCGGACCGTAGTTGTCGCGCGTCCAGCCCGTCACGGCATTGAGAGGATAGAGGTCGCCCGTCACGGCATCGGTATTCAGCCGGATGCTTGCCACAATGTCCTTGCGCTTTGCCAGTGCATCCCTGGCGGCATTGGTCAGAGGCAGATAACCATACTCGTTCAGACTCGTCAAGTCTTCCATCGATATGCCGAGCTGACGCATCAGCTCCTCTGGCATGTCGCGCTTGAGCTTCACGTAGTAGGTGTACTGTACATTGTCCGGCTCCTTGTTAGGCTTACCGTCGAGATAGACGATGCGGTTCTTGATTTGCAGTGTCTGTCCGGGCAGACCCACACAGCGCTTCACGTAATTCTCGCGCCGGTCCGTTGGCCGGTGGTCTATGTCGCCAAACTCATTGGGATTGTTCTTGATGTAACTGCGGCCCAACGCATAAATCATCTTGAAGTAGTCCCACTGCTCCTGACGGTTAAGATTGGCAGGATTCACGGCGTTAGGCATCTGCTGCTCGTAGATTTGCTGTCCGAAAGAATAGCACATCTCGTAGTAATCAGCTGCTTGGTAGCGTTCTTCGGTAACAATCGTGTCACCTGCAGGATAGTTGAACACCACAATATCGTTGAGCTTCACGTTGCCCAGCCCTTTCACGCGGCGATAGTCCCAGTGAGGCCATTCTATGTAGCTCTTCGTATGGATGATAGGCAGCGTGTGCTGCGTCAGCGGCATGGTAAGAGGGGTCTGTGGAATGCGCGGACCATAGCTTACCTTGGAAACGAAGAGATAATCGCCCGTGAGCAGACTCTTCTCCAGCGAACTCGACGGAATGACGTAGTTCTGAAAGAAGAACAAGTTGATGAAATAGACAGCTACGAGTGCGAAAACGAGAGCGTCTACCCAGCTCATGATAAAGCGCGTTACGCCCTCAGAATCCTTCCACCATTGCCAGCGTATCTTCTTGGTGATGTAAATGTCGAAGATGAAAGGCACCACAATCAGTCCCAACCAACTCTTGACCCAGAGGAGGAATGCGAGATAAAGCACAAGGACGATGATGAACTTCGCCCACTGTTTTTTCATGTTGAGATTTTGTTTCTCCTTGTCTATCATGACTTTACCCTGTTAGAACTTGAACAAATCGCTGGTGGTCAGCAGTCCTGTGTGATGCTGCGTGTACTCTGCGGCAAGGACGGCGCCGAGTGCAAAGCCCTTGCGTGAGTGAGCATCATGGGTGATGGTGATACTGTCGGCCTCGGAGTCATACTGTATGCTGTGGATGCCCGGCACTTCCTCGTGACGCACGCTGTCGATGAGCAGTTCGTCGTCCTTGTGTTCCTCCGAGCCTTCCACGCGACCGTCGTCCCAGCGCACGGTGCCCTTCTTCCAGTCATGCTTACGGTCCAGCCGGTCCACGATGTCCTCAGCCAAAGTGATGGCGGTGCCACTGGGTGCGTCGAGCTTGTGGATATGGTGCGTTTCCGTCATCTTCACATCGTACTGCGGAAACTGGTTCATTATCTTTGCCAGATACTTGTTCACAGCGGAGAAGATGGCCACGCCGATAGAGAAGTTCGAAGCCCAGAAAAGGGTCTGCTCGCCATTCTTGGTCAGCGCCTCCACGTCGGCCTTGTGATCCTTCATCCAGCCTGTAGAACCGCTCACCACTTTCACATGGTGTGCAAAAGCCTTCAAATAGTTACCATAAGCAGCGGTAGGATTGGTGAATTCTATGGCCACATCGGCACTGGCGAATTCGGGTGAGTCAAAATCCTGCTGATTGTCCACGTCGATACGGCAGACAATTTCGTGGCCACGGGCAATGGCAATCTGCTCTATCATCTTGCCCATCTTACCGTAGCCAATCAATGCTATCTTCATATTTTAATTCGAATTAAATGTTCTTTTCCGTACCGGCTCACACAAGTAGAGAGCGAATACTTTTTCGGCTCTTGCCCTGCACTACTTTACACGATAGCCGGAAGTTACCTGCAAAAGTACGTAATTTATCAGAAAATACCTGATTTTCAGACTTAAATTATTAAAAAAACCGTTGCATCATACATTAGAAGCTTTTAAATAGCAAATTAAAATCATAAAATCAGCAGAATGTAACTTTCAATCAGCAAGAAGCCCTGCCGGAAAAATGAAGATTCATTCATAGACAAAAATAAAAAATCAGGATTCAAGTTTAAATTCCTCACGATTATTCGTAATTTTGCAGCTATGGAAAAATGGGATGAACCGATTAAAGTCGTGGCTTTCGATGCCGACGACACACTGTGGGACTGCCAGTCACACTTCGAACAGGTGGAACGCGACTATTGCGACCTGCTCTCTGTCTACGACTCTCCACGCAACATCTCCGCTTCGCTATTCGAGGTGGAGAGCGCCAACATGGACGACCTGGGATACGGCTGCAAGGCCTTCACTCTCTCGCTCGTGGAGAACGCAGTACGAGTAAGTCGCGGGAAAGTCACCGGCGGTGAAGTGATGAGCATCATCAATCTCGGCCGCTCGTTGCTCCGGCTGCCAGCCACACCTCTCGACGGAGTCGCCGAGACGCTCGACACGTTGCGCCGTCGGGGCTATCGACTGGCGGTGCTCACCAAGGGCGAGTTGCAGGATCAGGAGAACAAACTGCAACGGTCGGGCCTCAACCGCTACTTCGACCATGTCTCCATTGTTTCCAATAAGACGGAACAGAGTTATAAGCAACTCTGCGCCGACATGCACACCTCTCCCAGCCAGATGTGCATGGTGGGCAACTCATTCAAGTCGGACATTGCTCCCGCTCTCCGTGTGGGCTATTGGGCGGTACATATTCCTTTCAGCGTTACCTGGAAACACGAAGAAGCCCAACCCTTTGAACATCCTCGCCTGCAAACGATAGACCGATTCGCACGTCTGCTCAACATTCTCTAGCCCAAAGGCATTCTCTTCAACTTCATTTACTCTAACTTAAAAAAAATCACGAATCGGCAAAGGGTGCAGCTATCTGCGTAATGCCACCCGAAGGATGGCTCAAAGATGTAAGGGTGCAGGTTATTTTCTGCTGCTACATTCATCCTTTTATCCTCTGAATAGCTCTAAAAATCCACATAAAACCACTTTTCAAGCATAAAATAACCTTCCAAAAGGCTTCTGAAAACTATCTGTCGAGTCAAACGACCGCCACTCGGAAACCTCTGGGCAACATTATATAGAATCAAAAGAAAAACTTTCTGATAAGCAATTAGTCTCAAATAAGTTTTCCATTTATCTACCTGTGTTTCAGTAAATTAATACTTTTAAAACAATTCATCTTTTTGTCGCAGTTTACAAAATTCGTTTACCTTTATCCGTCTACTTTCGAGAAATTTCCAAGGCAGGCGTCCTAATAAATTTTATATGATAACGCCATAGGGGTGAGATATCGGAAAAATTAGCACATGCGTATATATTATTTTAGCATTGCTCTTTGCCATACTATCATTATTCTAAGTCATTAAAATATCATTCTACGAAGAGCAAAATCTTTATTCTTCGACATGCAGAAAGTGCATCCTTTACAAAGTAAAGGAGCATCATTCACACTATGATTCAGTATCTTTCAGAATTTGTTTTAAGCGAATTCCGATTGTCTCCCACCTGGGAAAAGAACGTCTCCCACGTGGGGCAAGAACGTCTCCCACGTGGGGCAAGAACGTCTCCCACGTGGGGCAAGAACGTCTCCCACGTGGGGCAAGAACGTCTCCCATGTGGGACAAGAACGTCTCCCACGTGGGTCTCAATTGTGCTCCACGTGAGTCTCGATTGTGCTCCACGTGAGAAACATCACAAAGGATATAGCCTGCGCTCTAAAAAAAATATTCTTGACCTTATCTATAATAGGGCTGGACATCATTGAATCTACCGGGGTGTAATAAAAAAGAAAGGGAACCCGGTAACCCAGATTCCCTTCATTGTTAACACTAAATCACTAAAACCTCTAAT
>JBMNUW010000074.1:0-14830 GCA_050946475.1 Prevotella sp. | reverse complement strand
GTTTTAATTTATTCCTTTCTTAATAAATTTCTTCATGAAGAATTTAGTTTGGGTTTTGGGGATGCGCTCTTAATTTTGTCATATACCTATCCCTTATAGGATTAATTATAAAAGCGATTGAGAAATTGCGCAAAACACATGATTTTATAATTAATTTGAGCTGAACCGATGGGGGCTACATTTACGTAAAGGAGTATATCCACTTTTTGATATTGGGTTAACGTTCTAATACGCACTGATCTCCAGATAGAGGTGCAGCAATTTAGCGAAGAGAATCGTCGGAGCGTGACAGCACTCCGACGAATCTTCTTGTAAGCGGCCTTGAGATACAAGACGGCTCGCCTAAAATAAAAAAGATGGATGCGACATGCTCCGTAGTGGAAAACATGTCACATCCATCCTTTTTATTTATGAATGACTGCAAGTTTTGAGGGATTCCCGCGAAGGCTTTTCGCATCCGGGACTCGGGTCTTGCCTTGCCGTCGGTGCTGTTATTTGCCAAAGGTCTCGTCGAGGAAGGTGTAGAAAGAGGGGTCCTCACCCACGATGGTCTTTACAATCTTGCCGTCGGGACCCACGAGAATCTTGGTGGGGAAGCCCTGAATGCCGTAGTCGGCCAGTACCTTGCTGTCACGCGGATTGTAGACATGAAGCCAAGGCAACTCGTACTTCTTCACGGCATCACGCCATTTTTGATCGGTGTCGTTGCAATCGATACCGAGAATTTCGAACTTGCCCGGATATTTCTTATAATATTCCTTCATCTGCGGCATACCTTTGATGCACCAGACACACCATGAGCCCCAGAAGTCGAGCAGCACGTACTTGCCGCGCAGACTGGAAAGAGTGAGAGGCTTGCCGTTAATATCTGTCAATGTAAAGTCAGGAGCCTCAACACCGGCAGCCTGTTTCTTAGCAGCCATTTCATCGGCCTCTTTCTGCTCCTTGGCATTAGCCAGCATTTCGGTGGCAAAGTCCTTTGTACGGCCGTTCTTCACTTCGGGTGACAATGCGGCATAGACATCGTTCATCGTATCATAATCGAGATTGCCGAACATTGCCACGGGAGCCTCTGACTTTGGATTCTGCTTAATATAATTCAGCAAATAGTTCTTGACGGCAGATACATCTTGAAGATTCTCCGTACCGCGGTCAATAACGTTGAAATCTTGATAGAACTTCGAACCGTTGATGTAATAGTGCGAGGCATCTGTCGTTGTAATCAGCGCTTTTTCACCGGGCACTCCGAGGAAAATAAACCGTGCAGTGCCGTCTCCGCTTTTTGCCTTACCGAGCACAGCGACCGTCTCCACCTTGTCAAGGGGAAGGTCGCAGGCGATTTTGTTGTCCTTCACAGCAATCTTCGTCGGATGGTTGTACGTAGTCTCCGTCAAGACGAACACTGTGTCGCCAAGATACTGCGAGTTAGCCTCGATATGCAGTTTGCCCGACTGAGCGAAACCACAGAGGCTGATGGCAAATAGCGCCATGATGGATAAAATTTTTCTCATACGTTCTTTTATGTTGATATTATTATTTCCTATATTTTTATTCCCTATATTAATACGTTTTAGTTCGGGATATAGTTGCACGTATTAACGTTTTTTGTGTCTCAAAATCTCTAAGTGGAAATTAATAGCGGTTTGATTCATGTGACGTGGTCTCCACGGTTTCAGAAGGGTACGTCCGCATGAAAGGTCATGAGCTTACCTGTGCGAGGATGACGAAAGGTAAGTTCTGCAGCATGGAGACAAAGACGCACACCACGAGAACCATAGAGGTCATCACCCTGAATGGGATTATTAAGGCCCAACTTGTGGGCACAGTGAACACGTAACTGATGAGTGCGGCCTGTCTCTGGCCACAGGGAAACACGACAGTCGCCCATAGAACGGAAGCGCGTGACAGCAGGCTTGCCATATTCAAAATCCACCAGCTGACGGGGACGGTCCTCGACATCGGGGCGCAAAGGCAGACGAATGACGCCTTCTTTCCGGTTCAGTGGACGCTCCAACAATGCCTCATAGCGCTTATGCACCTGTCGGGTGGCAAACTGCGTCTGCAGGTTGTGATAGGCTTCCGCATTATGGGCTACCACCATCAGACCGCTGGTATCCATATCAAGACGATGAACAATTACAGGACCACGCACTATGCCAAGTCGCTCTCGCATCACACTCTCCACACTCTCCCGATGACTCTTACCAGGCACGGAGAGCATTCCCGAAGGCTTGCACACCACGGTGATATCCTCATCCTCGTAAACAATCTGCAACTGATGATGAGAGGGAAGGTCCAATGGAGAAGGTTCCACATCCAGTCCCCGGAGCATCCACCAAAGCAGCGGACGGCACTTGGAGCGACAGGCAGGATAACACTGACCACTATGACGCACCTCGTCACGCGGACTTTCGCCCCACCAGAACATGGCTATGCTCACGGGTCGGAGCTTCATCTTGTAGGCCTGTTGCAGCAACCGAGGCTCACAACACTCACCTGTGCCTGACGGAGGCACCATGCCCGGTTCACCATGGGAATCGCCGAAAGCTGAAAAAATATCGGGAAGTGTGAGGTGGTTTCCCTCAGCGTTGAACATATCAAACTGACTGAACAGCCATTGCTGAAGATGATCGCTCATGTTGCGACGCTGACGACGCAGGAGGTCTATCCTGCAATCTATCTCATCGACCTGTTGCTGTATCTCCGACTCACGCTCACGCCATCGCTTCTTGATGCGCCGTAACTGAGCTTTTTCCCACTGACTTTGCGTCGTCATTTTCTCGATTTCTGTTTCGGAGAGAGGCTTCCCGCTGGTCTGGGCTTGCGCTCTGCGAGCATCGCGCTGTGCTTTGGCTTCCCGTTTGTGTTGCCGGAAAGCTTCTGTCTCCTCTTCACCCTGCAGCCTCGTCTGTTCCAGTTGGTTGAGCAACTGTTGTCGTTCGTCACTCTGAGCCAATTGTTCAATTTCCCGATTAACTTCAACGATTTGCCGTTCATGGGTCTTGAAATATCCGTCGGGCTGGAGATAATCCACCACTGCGGGCACGAACTGCGGCCAGTCACTACGGCCACAGATTTGTCCACTGTAGCCCGCGAGGAAATATAGCTTCCCCTCGTTTTCCACCACGAGAACCCCGAACATTTTGCCTTGTCCGGACTCGGCAAGAAAGTCAGAATCGAGAGGAAGCCATCCATCCACAGCCTCACCCCGGAGAAGAGCCTTGAGCTGGTTCATCGCCTCGCCGGCTACAGCATCCGGCTCGTAGTAGAAGGGATTATTCATCCTTCGGGGGCGAGGAAGACCTTCAGGAAGCGTATGCAGGAGCGTCATGTTCTCACGCCTTGTCACATCACGCCAAGCCATCGCAGCACATCATTAAGATTGGCCACGACCATAAGAAGAATAAGGATGATGAAGCCTACATATTCGGCCTTAATCATGAAATTATCGCTTGGCTTGCGCCGAGTGATGATTTCATAGAGCAAAAAGAGTACATGACCACCGTCAAGAGCGGGAATGGGCAAGATGTTCATGAAGGCAAGGATAATGCTCAGGAAGGCTGTCATGCGCCAGAACATATACCAGTTCCACTTTGCGGGAAAGAGACTTCCAATGGCTCCGAAGCCGCCGAGACCCTTCACGCCCTCAGGAGTGAAGACGTATTTCATCTGGTCCACGTAACCTGCCAACACATTCCAGCCGTACTTCACACCAGCGGGGAAGCTCGCCAGGAACGAATAGTTGACCTTTGTGATTTTGTTGCCGTAGAGTGAATAAATATCTTGATTGACGTAACCAAGCTTAAGGTCGGGCGTGAGCAATGTGCTGATGGTGTCAACATGCTGGGTGCCGGCGCGTTGTACCGTGATGTTAATGTGCCGCAACTTAAGACTATCGCGGTGGTTTTCAACGGCAGAAAGACGGTCACTGAGTTTTGTAACCTCCAGCGTAAAGTCATTGTACGAATCGATGCGGTTGCCGTTGAAGGAAAGAATTCTGTCACCTTTCTTCAGACCGGCCTTCCAGGCAGGTGTCACAATCATCTCTTTGCTGTCCTCCGACACAGGCATTTCCCGGAACACGGTGTCGACTACGGCTGGAAGATACGGACGCACGAACTGAGGTGTGGTTTTCAGCATGTCGAGCAGATTGATAGAGCCCGGCAGGTTGATTCGCATCTTCTTACCATCGCGGATAATATCCACATACTTGGCATTTGAGATATCTTGATAGACGTCGAGATTGAAATCCTTGAACGGTCGCTTGTCGGTACCTACAAGGATGTCGTGGTCCTTGAAGCCGAGTTGCTTAGCCTCGGTGTTGAACTTCATTCCCATTGACATGTCTGCCACGCGAATATACTCTTCGCCCCAGTGGAACATTATCATGGAGTAGATAAAGAGTGCCAACAGGAAATTGACCAGTACGCCACCAACCATGATGAGCAGGCGCTGCCAGGCCGGTTTTGTTCGGAACTCCCAAGGCTGTGCCGGTTTCTTCATTTGCTCGGTGTCAAGACTTTCGTCTATCATGCCGGCAATCTTGCAATAACCACCGAGAGGCAGCCATCCCATACCGTAAGTAGTGTCACTCGATTTGGGTTTGAAACTAAACAAGGCGCCGTTCCATTTGCCGATGCCTACATCAAAGAAGATGAAGAATTTTTCCACCCTCACTCCGAACAACTTGGAGAAGAAGGCATGACCGCCCTCGTGAAGCAGCACGAGGAGGGAGATTGACAGAATGAACTGTAAAAGTCTGATGAGAAATATTTCCATTGGCTTGTAAAGGGGACGAGTATTTTCCGTCCGGTTTATAAAAATTGTCTTGTCAGGGACTCTCCTGTCAGAGTCTCCTTTTATTATTTCTTTTAATTCGTAATATGCTTATCGGACAAGCGAAATCTGTACCTGAAAACGAGAACTTAATATATATTTCAGAGCAACTGCTCCGCCTTGAGGCGTGCCTCATGGTCGGTCTGTAAATAGCCGTCGAGATCGAGGTGAGCTTCAAAAGGCATTCCGTCCATGGTTTTCTCAATAATGTCTGCCATGGCGAGGAACGAACAACGTCCTTGTCGGAAGGCCAAATTGGCCACCTCATTGGCGGCATTGAGAATGCAGGGCATGTTGCCGCCACGGTGCAAGGCCTCATAAGCCAGCGCCAGACAGCGGAACTTCTTTTTGTCGGGGCGGAAGAAGTCGAGATGTCCTATACGGAAAAGGTCGAGACGGTCGCCTTGCAAATTGAGACGATCGGGGAAGGAAAGAGCATACTGGATGGGCAGTCGCATATCGGGCACACCAAGCTGCGCCTTTACGGCTCCGTCCTTGAACTGCACGCCACTGTGAACGACCGACTGAGGATGGATAAGTACTTCTATTTTTTCTGCCGGTACACCGAAGAGCCAGCGAGCCTCCATCACTTCGAATCCTTTGTTCATGAGCGATGCTGAGTCGATAGTAATCTTCGCTCCCATATCCCATGTAGGATGTTTCAGGGCATCGGCAGCCGTCACGGTGCGTAGCTGTTCTTCGCTGTAGTTCCGGAAAGGCCCTCCGGAACAGGTGAGAAGAATTTTGTCCACCTCGTTCTGCGTCTCGCCTACGAGACACTGGAAAATGGCACTATGTTCAGAATCCACAGGGAGCAGAGACACGTGATAGCGCTGCACGAGGTCGAGTATGAGTTCGCCCGCCACGACAAGCGTCTCCTTGTTGGCGAGACAGATTTTCTTCTTTGCCTTGATGGCATGAATGGTGGGTTCCAGTCCGGCAAATCCCACCATAGCGGCCACCACTGCATCCACCGGCGAAGCCTCCACTATCTGACAGAGAGCATCGTGACCGGCATAGACTTTGATGTCCGGTTGGTCGCTAAGTTTCGTTTTCAGTTCCTCGTAGCGTTGTTCATTGGCGATGACCACGGCGGCAGGTTGGAATTCACGAGCTTGTGCCACAAGCAAATCCACGCTGTTGTTTGCCGTCAATGCGTATGCTTCGAAACGGTCGGGATGCTGTCGAATCACATCAAGAGTCTGTGTACCGATAGAGCCCGTACTGCCGAGGATACATATCTGTTGTTTTTTCATATCGTATTACTTGCAGAGATATTGTAACAAATGGGTTAATGTGGGAATTGACTAAGAAGTGAAAATCATAAATCAAGAAGTCCTTCAGGGATAACGAGCACAAGTTGTCGCGCCCGCTTGTCAATCTTCTCAAGAAGTTCCTCATTGACGGGCAAGAGCAATTCACTTCCTTCGGGGGTCGTCACTTGTAGCAGTATGTTCTGTGTAGAGTCGTCCACATCGACCACAGTACCCACCTTTCGTCCGCTTCCGGCTTCAACCACGGTGAATCCGTGAAGTTCCGCCCAGGAAGCCTTATCGGTATCCGCTTCGGAAAGGCTGCGCGGGAAATAGACCCCACAGCCCGTAAGGCGTCGCGCATCGTCTTCCGTATCAATGCCTTCCAGTTTTACCAATGCCAAATCGTCGGAGCGAAACCGATATTCCTCAAAGAAGAAAGGTACGGGCAGTCCGTCGATTTCCAAGATGATGTAGTCGGCATCGAGACGGTCAAAGACATCATCACTGAACGTGAAGCAGATTTCCCCCTTCACGCCGTGAGGCTTCCCCATCCTGCCGATGAGATAGCAACCCTCCGGGTCGTTTTCCCAAGGCAGTGTGGTAAGAGTGGATGTATTGGTATTCATGGATAAATATGGTGTGACGTTCTTTTAGTCAGTCTCCAATACGTTGAATCTTGGCTCCCAACTTGTTGAGCCGCTTTTCTATGTCCTCATAGCCGCGGTCTATCTGTGCAATGTTGGCAATGCGACTCGTGCCTTCGGCACTCATGGCCGCAATAAGGAGGGCAATACCTGCGCGAATATCAGGACTCGTCATACGTCCGGCACGAAGACGGACCTGATGGTCCTGACCGATGACGACAGCCCGGTGGGGGTCACATAGAATGATATTAGCTCCCATGTCAATGAGCTTGTCCACGAAAAACAGTCGGCTCTCAAACATCTTCTGATGGATGAGAACCGAGCCCCTTGCCTGCGTGGCCACTACGAGAAGCACGGAGAGCAGGTCAGGAGTGAGACCAGGCCAGGTAGCGTCGGACAATGTCATAATGGTGCCATCAATGAAGGATGCCACCTCATAATGGTCCTGTCGGGGAATGAAAAGGTCATCGCCCTGCACATCCACTTCCACTCCAAGACGGCGAAAAGCATCGGGAATGATGCCGAGGTTGCGCACGGAAACATTCTTAATGGTAACGCCGTGACCCACCATGGCAGCCATACCGATGAAGGAACCAACCTCTATCATGTCTGGCAGGATAGTATGCTCGGCACCATGCAAATTTTCCACGCCCACAATGGTGAGCAGGTTGCTGGCGATACCACTTATATTGGCGCCCATGGCGTTGAGCAAATGACAAAGTTGTTGGATATAGGGTTCACAGGCTGCATTGTATATCGTAGTAGTGCCCTTTGCCATGACGGCAGCCATGATGATATTGGCCGTTCCAGTCACTGAAGCCTCATCGAGAAGCATGTAGCAGCCTTTGAGTTGTTCTGACTCAATGTGATAGACATCCCGCTTCTCGTCCTTGACAAACGTAGCACCGAGATTCTTGAAACCGAGGAAATGGGTGTCAAGACGGCGACGACCAATCTTATCGCCTCCGGGTTTGGCCACCGTGGCATGTCCGAAACGTCCGAGCAACGGACCTATCATGAGGACGGACCCGCGCAACGAGGCGCACTTCTTGACGAAGTCGAGGCTCTCGAGATAGTCGAGACGCAGGTCATCGGCCTGGAAAGTATAGTCATGGCGACTGTTACGCGTCACCTTCACGCCGATGTCGATGAGCAAGCTGATGAGATTGTTCACGTCGAGGATGTCGGGCACATTACTGATTCTCACAGGGTCTGAAGTAAGCAGGGTTGCACAAATCACCTCCAGTGCTTCGTTCTTGGCACCCTGCGGTTCAATGGTTCCCGAGAGAGGGTGCCCCCCTTCGATGATGAAAGACTTCATGGGCGTTATTTTCTCTTGCGCTTGCGTTCCGGCTCGCGCAGTTCTATCTTGGCAAATCTGAACGTATCTAAGTCGAGCTGTATCTTTCCGTCGGTAAAGCGTGCCAGGTCACTGGCCACTTTTTCGTTATCACTTGATCCGTGGCTCCATTGCATGAGGTCGCGCTTCATCTGATTGGCTGTGAAAGCCATGAGCCTGTCTCGACGCGGACCGGGTTCCATGGTCTTGAGCTGTTCGAAGAGTTCGAACACCAGTTTGCCATAGTGTCTTACCGGGATATGCTGCATGGGGTATTTCATAGGCTCAGGCCGCCCGAGAATTTTCTTTGCCTTGGAAATATCATAAGGCCAGTCGATGTCAAGCTTGAACTCGCTTATCAAGGCCAGCTGGTCCCAAAGCTTCTGCTTGTAGTTGGCGCTCGCCTTCACCTGCGGATGCATACGCTCCATAGTATTGATGATGGCCCGTGCGCAACTTTGACGGTCGCGCTTATCCGGCAGCGAAATGGCATATTGCACCATCCACTGTACCTCGCGTCCGTATTCGGGCATAATGAGTTTTTCGCGTTGCGTGTTGTAGTCTAATCCTTGGATGTTCATTTGATGATGTTGATTGTGCACCTGCCTTTCCCGACCTCCTTTTTTGCTTTTTTGCGGAGCATCTCGCTTATCGGCGGGGCTGATTTTTAGACAGTTGCTCTTGATTGTCAGAGCAGTTTACGCGGCAGCTTGGCCACAAAATCCTTGAGATAGAAGGGAACGAAATAGGCCACGTCTTCGAACTTTTCCTCTGCCATACGCTTCTCTGCCAGAGGGAACATATAACGGGCCAGAGGTTCAATACCCTCGATGAAATGAGCGTTGGGATGCTGGATTACATCCTTGCACTTCATGGCTCCGTTGCCAAAAAAGTAAACGGGATGGCTGTCGAGAAATTCGCGATAGGTGTCAGCATCCACCACATCAGCGTGGATGGGACGCACTTCCTTTAATGACCGGTCGAAGAGCTGACCATAGACTTCCATGCGACGAGCATCGAGCATGGGACAAAGCAGTGCATCGTCCTCTTCTATCATCTCCTTGAGCAGCACAGGAACACAAAGCAGTTCCAACGTGGGGACACCGATGAGCTTCAGGTCACGACCATAGCAGAGGCCCTTGGCCATAGACACACCAATGCGTAAACCGGTGTAGCTGCCCGGGCCGCAACTCACAGCAACGGCATCGAAGGGAATAGCATGATTATCTGTGAAAGAAAGGGCCTCGTCTACAAAAGAGCCGAGTCGTTCGGCATGATTGGGCCCGGTATGGTCCTCTTTTTGAAAGATGCATTCGCCGTCCTGACTGACGGCCACAGAGCACACGTTTGTACTCGTCTCAATGTTCAATATGCACGACATGATGGAATTATTATGCTTAATAATGTGCAAATTTAGCGTTTTTTCCGCCATTATTTGTATATTTGCAAAAATTTAACGTGTATAGATCATGATACTATCGATGACAGGCTACGGCAAGTCTGTTGTAGCCTTTGGCAACAAGAAGATTAATGTGGAGATAAAATCTCTTAACAGCAAGGCCCTCGACCTTTCCACACGCATCGCTCCCGTCTACAGGGAGAAGGAGATGGAGATACGCCAGACTGTGGCCAAGCGCCTCTCACGCGGCAAAGTAGACTTTGCCATCTGGGTGGAACAAGACGAGGGTGCCAACGCCACTCCCGTCAACGCCGCACTCGTGGAAAATTACTATAAGCAGTTGAAGGACATTAGTGAGAAGACCGGCATTCCCGAGCCGCAAGACTGGATGGGCACACTGTTGCGTATGCCCGATGTACTCAGTCGCACGGAAACTGAGGAACTTTCCGACGAGGAATGGCAGGCGGCAAACCAAGCTATCAACGAAGCTCTTGATGCTCTCGTGGAGTTCCGTACGCAGGAAGGTGCCGCGCTGGAAAAGAAATTCAACGAAAAAGTGGATGCTATAGAAAAATTGCTTCACGAGATTGAGCCTTATGAAAAGTCGCGCGTTCCGAAAATAAAGGAGAGCATCATCAAGTCGCTTGAGCAGATTCCCGAAGTGGACTATGACAAGAATCGTTTGGAGCAGGAACTCATCTACTATATCGAGAAACTAGACATCAGCGAGGAGAAGCAACGACTGGCTAACCACTTGAAATATTTTCGGGAAACAATGGCCGAAAACCAGCCTAACGGTAAAAAGCTTGGTTTCATAGCCCAGGAAATGGGTCGCGAAATCAACACCACCGGCTCTAAGAGCAACCAGGCCGAGATGCAGAACATCGTGGTGAAGATGAAGGACCAGCTGGAACAAATCAAGGAACAGGTGCTCAACGCCCTTTAAGGAATCGTCACTATGGAGAATCTTTCTAACAGCTCTCACTCATCCTCCGCTCCTCGCGAAGGCAAGCTGCTCATTTTCAGTGCCCCAAGCGGCAGTGGCAAGAGTACCATCGTGGGCTGGCTCATGCGTCAGCATCCCGAACTGCATCTGGCTTTCAGCATCAGTTGCACGAGCAGACCCCCTCGCGGCACGGAACGTGACGGGGTGGAATATTTCTTCCTTACAGCCGATGCCTTCCGCGAAAAGATAGCCCGTGGTGAATTTCTTGAGCACGAGGAAGTATACCCCGGACGCTTCTACGGCACTCTGAAATCACAGGTGGAAACTCAGCTGGCTCGCGGCGAAAACGTCACGTTCGATGTCGACGTCAAGGGCGGCTGCAACATTAAGAAATTCTATGGAGACCGTGCAATGAGCATCTTCATCCAGCCACCGTCGATTGAAGAACTGCGTCGCCGCCTTGAAGGTCGTGCTACTGATGCTCCCGAGGTGATAGAACAGCGACTGGCCAAGGCTGCCTACGAGCTGACCTTCGCACCGAAGTTCGACCATGTAGTGGTCAACGATGACCTGGAGAAGGCCGAGGCCGATACACTGCAACTGGTGGAGGACTTTCTCAAGCGATAGGCTCGAGATTTTTCCTCTTTATATATTAAAAGGTGTGCATAGAAATTCAACAAGGTGAGAAGATGATATCGACTTCCGCTTCTTCAACCTTGATCTGGACCTGAGGAAAAAGGCCTGTACATTAGCTAATGATAAAAACCGGCATTTTCGGCGGATCTTTCAATCCGATTCACAATGGACATATCAACCTTGTCCGTGAGCTTCTCCGAAAGGAAAATCTCATGGATGAGGTTTTTTTGATGGTGTCGCCACTCAATCCGTTTAAAGAGAAAGACCCCGACCTGCTTGACGACACGTTCCGATTGCAATTAGCCCGTAAAGCCGTGGCACATGAACCACATATCAGCGTCTCCGACTATGAGTTTCGGCTACCACGTCCCACCTACACCTGGAACACGTTGCGACATCTCACAACCGACTATCCCGACCGACAGTTCCTTCTTATTATCGGGTCGGACAACTGGCTTTCCTTCCCACGGTGGGCTCATCACGAAGAACTATTGGCCCGCTACCCCATCATCATCTACCCACGCAAAGGCTATCCCGTAGACGCTTCCTCGTTGCCTCCGTCAGTCCGTCTCGTTGAAACACCCCTTTATCCGGTGAGCAGCACCCTTATTCGCGAGCGCGTGCGCCACCACGAAGACATCTCACAGCTCGTTCCGGAAAACATCGTGGAGGATGTCGAAAGACTCTATCGCAATGCATGATTCAGACTCGCTTGCATTGTTTTCTATAGTGAGTAAGCCGAATATTTCTTTGGTCCCAGCCAACGCTAATCTCTGCAGTAACTCGTTGCAAATCAATAGTTACAACGTTGTAAAAATATGCATTATGATGTAGGACCAGCATCAAGGCAATGCAAATCGTTGCATGAAAAAGCCGACTTATGCAAACGATTGAATTAATATTTCCAACTTTTCTGCTCATTTTCTCTTGCAGGTTGCCTCAAATGAGCGTAACTTTGCATCGGGACAATAAGTAAGGTTAGTATTATTTTTATCGATTACTATCACCCGTGAGGGTCATACGAACAATAATTCACATTAGGGAAATTCTCTTAGGTAGGTTTACTTTAAGGTAAAATGATTGTTTGAGGGATATCGATACATAATCAGGTAGACGAGACTTTTATATATTAAATAAACAACATCGAGACTTACGAGAAAAATGTAGACAACAGGCAAGTGAGAAGAAGAAGAAATGGAAGGAGAAAAAATATGTGGTTTTAGAGATAGATAGAATATCAAGTTGTTTTGATTAGCAAAATTTCAATAGGTAGCAAATGAAAATGAATGCGAAGCTGATTATATATTTAGGTTAAGTTATAATAAGTCTCATATTCTCGGTGAATTTTTCACGAGTGTTTTGCCATTGTTCACGAGATAGGATTTAAACAGGTTGGTTAGATTGGCCCCTTTCGGGGCCATTTTTTATGATATCACTTGCCATACTTCAAATTATATTTTCATGAAGCAGGAGAGCTGTCAGACATCATTTTCCAAAAGAAAAGTTTCATTTTTCATTTCAAAAATAGGCTAAAAACTGCTACAAAGAAGGGAAAAGTGCTCAAATGGCAGTAATAAATATATTATTTACCTAACTTTGCAATTGAACCTCCAATTCCTATTCAAATTACTTTCTCTATGACCCAAATATTCAGGTTAGCCATTCTACTACTACTCATTGCTTTCCCCAAAGCCTCATGCTTAGCTCAATCTCAAAATATAAGTTCTTCCCGCTGGAATTCTCGAAGGCTAACGGTGGCCGACGGACTACCCAGCAATACCATTCGAGCCTTCGTACAAGATGCTGACGGCTACATCTGGATGGGTGGCTCAGGCGGACTGTGCCGTTACGATGGTCATCAGTTTATATCGTTCAGCACTGTGGCTGATACCCCAAACAGCATCACCATTCCACAAGTTGCTCTCTTGAATTTTGATGCAAAGACCAATCTTCTCCATATCACCACGACCACAGGCGAGCAACTGACAATGTCTTCCCAATCAGCTATTCTTATTCCCCAAAAGGGCATGACAAGCAAAGAAGCCGCTATTCCACCGTATGTGGTCAAAGCCATTCCCAATGGTCTTTATCAAGGTCAAGCCGGAGGTTACTACTTCATGGCGCAGCTCCATAGCGGAACAGTGTGGCTCATAGGAAAAGACGGCACCCGTCACTCCTTCAACCTCATTCCCCAAATGGGCATCTTATGGGAAAAGAAGCACCTCTTTTTCCCCGCAGAAGGTCCGGACGGTCGGATTTACATCGCTACCTACGGTGCCGGACTCTATATTATTGACCCTCACACCTGGCAAATGGAGCATTTTTCGGCTCAAGATTCTCACCCACTCTTCGGCTCCGACTATCTACAAGCCATTCTTATAGACCATTCGGGAAACATCTGGATATCAGCTGACAATGCAGGCGTGGCATGCCTGTCACCCGTCGAAGGTGCACTGGTCAGCTATGTTCTGCCTGTACCTCACCGTTCAGGATATCGCGACAACAGTATTCGACGCATCTTTCGCAATACAAAAGGTGAAATAATGGTCGTGGCCAACGACGATAAAGTTTACACTTTCGACCCCGTGAATCTCACTCTACACTACTCCACTACACTCTACGCCGGTGTCTATGCTTACTATGTGGACCTTAGCGGTCGCGTATGGCGCGGTACGCGTGGAGACGGACTCTATGTGGGCAACGACCACTATGCAACCGATGAACCTTCACGACGATTAACCGGAAACAATGTTTATGGCATTGCCGCAGATCGCCGTGGTAGAATATGGGTATCCACCAATGACGGCGGGCTCTGTTGGGCAAAATATAAACCATCGGGTAACATGCAGTTTCATATTGTCCGCTCTAACAGTGAGGGCATGCGTCGACAAAATGCACTGCTCATTACACGTGAAGGCATTCTCCTTGTGGCTACACTCAACGGTCTCTACAGTCTTGACACGCGACAAGCCAATCCGGGTGGTTTACAACCTGTAAAGTTTGAGAGCACCACCACAACCAAAGCCATCTATCTTATGCAAAGCGCCGACGGCTCACTGCGGATCAACACAATGGGCGAAGGCGTTATACACGGGCGCCTCTCTGCCGACGGACGAAGACTCACCGCAACCGTCATCAATCAGCAAAACGGGCTCAGCAGCAACCAAACTGCAACACTGCTCCAGGATACCAAAGGCAACATCTGGGTGAGTTGTGAGCAAGGACTCACTTTACTCGACAGTCAAGGACACAATCCTCACAACTTTCTCTGGAACAACTCACCACTGAGCGATGCATATATGATTGGCAGCGGGCTCGCAATTCCCGACGGACGTTTACTGTTAGGCACTCATAACGGCTTAGCTGTCGTCACCCCGCTGCCACAGCGCAAGAAAGTCAATCTTCAATTGTATATCACTAACATCTTTATTGGTGGCATAGCCCAATACGATCTGTTGGACAACTATGCTGACATCGTGACGGGCAAGAAGAAGTTAATTCTTGACTATGATCAAAACAATCTGAAAATCAGCTTCTCCACTCTCAATTATCAACACGCCGCTCTCTATCAATATTGGCTTGAGGGCTATGACGACAACTGGTCATCACCTACCACACAATGGACCGCAAGCTATAATCACCTTTCTCCAGGAAGCTATATCCTTCATGCTCGCACTATCAACGGTAACAAAACTACTAACGAGACCACGATGACTATCACTATTCGACAGCCTTGGTGGAATAGCTGGTGGGCATGGATGCTCTACATAATTA
>JBMNUW010000073.1:0-14955 GCA_050946475.1 Prevotella sp. | reverse complement strand
CAGAATAATTATGAATTTGAAAGAAAATATTTTTTCTTTTTCTTGTCCGAATGCAGAAAAGTATCTACTTTTGCAAAAAATAACCTTTAAAGTTAATTTTCAACTATGGACGCAAAAGATAATGATTTGTCAGAGCAAATTGCCTTCAGAATACGAAATCTGTTGAAAGATAAGCACTTGAAGCAGAAAGATCTGGCGCGACAATTAGGAAAGACCGAAGCAGAGGTGAGCAAATGGGTTCGAGGTTCTCACAACTTTACCATTGACACTCTGCACCTCATTGAGGATGCTCTCGACGCTCCCATCATCAATGTAGAAAAGAAACGAAAAAACAGGCGACAATATCGCAAGAGGCAAGAACATGGCAATGAGGTAGAATTCATCAAAAGTGAATTTTCCCAAGACCTCACCTTGCGTTATGCTCCTGGAGTGAAGGCTGGATTTCCCAGTCCCGCAGAGCAATACGAAGTTGAGGCCCTTGACTTCAACCGTGACATGATTGCCCACCCGGACACCACTTTCTATGCTCGCGTAATGGGCGATTCGATGATTGACGCCGGAATAACCGAGGGAGATATTGTCGTCGTAGACCGATCAATAGAACCACAAAACAAAGATATAGTCATTGCCTTCTATGATCACCAATACACTCTGAAATACTACGACGACAGTCACAAAGACGAAGGCTACATCCAACTGATTCCAGCCAACAAAAAGTATCCTGTATTCAAAATTACGGACGGTGAGGATTTTCTCATTTGGGGCGTCGTGAAATATACCATCAAAACCTGGCATCGATAATCGCTTCCACAATGTTCTGTCAAAAGAACAAATCATTCAAGGAAAGACCGCTATGAAAAAAGACAGATACTGGGCACTGGTAGATGTGGATAATTGCTACTGTAGCGTAGAACGGTCGTTTCGTCCTGACCTTATCGGCAAGCCTGTCGTTGTACTGAGCAACAATGACGGATGCGTTGTAGCACGTTCTAACGAAGCCAAAGCGATGGGTATCAAGGAAGGTATACCTTTCTTCCAACTGAAAGAACAATTTCCACGACAACGCATCTATGCCTTCTCATCCAACTACGAACTTATTGGAGACATGACGCGACGACTAATGAATATCGTGCGGCAGTCTTGTCCGGAGTTTCATCGCTATTCTGTGGACGAAGGTTTTTGCTTGTTTGACAATATGGAACAAGCCGACCTGAAAGCTTGGGGAACAGAACTCCACCAACGCATTCTCAAAGGATTAGGCATGCCGGTAAGTATTGGCATAGCGCGCACCAAAACACTGGCAAAAGTAGCCAGTAAGTTTGCAAAGCGTTATCCAGGCTATCACCACTGCTGCTGGATAGACAGCAACGAAAAACGACTGAAAGCCTTGCGACTTTTTCCCATCAACGACGTGTGGGGCATCGGTCGGAGATGGGCTGACCGGCTCCATGCTCTGCAAATCAATACAGCCCTGGATTTTGCACAAGCTTCCGAATCATGGGTGAGGACAACCTTCAACGTTGTGGCACAGCGCACCTGGAGAGAACTCAACGGTGAAGATTGTATTCCTGTCGACGACATGGAAATGGTGACGCGTAAAAGTATTTGCACCTCACGCTCCTTCCCGGAAACGATAAGCTCGCTCGATAAACTGCGTACACATGTGGCCAACTATGCAGTCAAATGCGCTGAAAAACTACGGCGACTACACTGCGTGGCAAGAGCCATCTGCGTATTCATCGATACGAATCGCTTCCGTGAAGATCTGCCACAATACAGCATGAGTCGTACCACAACACTACTAACACCCTCTGATGCCACACAACCCATCGTAACAGGCGCCATGCAATGCCTGGAGCATGCCTTTCAGCCTGGATTCCAATATAAACGGGCTGGTGTTCTCCTTTTCGATATTTCTAATAACAACTGCATCCAACCCGATTTGTTCGACTTCGATAAACAATTGTTTTACAAATGGAAACGGATAGATGAAGTTGTAGACAAGATCAATCGGACTAACGGATCGGAAACTGTCGTGCTGGGCGCACAACAATATACTGCAAAGAACGGAAAAGGAAAAGCAAATGTCTTTACAAACGCCATAAGACATGAATTGCGTAGCCCCAACTATACTACACGATGGAACGACATACTAAGAGTGGATTGATGCAATCATAAAAATCATATCATTCAGAATAAAAAAGACATGAGGATTTTCAAAAAGAAAAAAGGATGGGCAATACAGTTTGTCCATCCTTTTTTTATCTTTGCATTAATAATCATCAACGCATTTTTAGCTTAAAGTCATGAGATTTTTCACCGCTATACGAATTCCACTTCAACGTCAGCGTCACCGTCTCGCCGGAAGCCGATGGTAACTGATCTAGCTTGAAAGCTACGATACCCTGCCCGCGGTAATATGGAATTGTATCAGCAGAGGCATCGTGATAGAAGGTCACGACATACTGATTGTCACCCTCAGGTGTAGCCACCAGATTAACTCGATGAGGTCCGCCATGACCGAAATCAGTAGCAAACACTAATGTAAGATATCCATCCTCGGCCACCGTTTTCCAATCACGTATTATTTCCACCGGGTCATTGCCATAGGTCGCACTATTTTCGTCGCCCATATTAGTTGCCATACGCTTATTGAGCAATGTGTCAATGCGATCAACATATACCCGCTGTGGCTCTTCGCTATTTGCCACATTTTCATCATCATCCGCTGGACGAAGCAATGTCAGCACCCGCATTTCCTTCTTGCCATAAGGTACTTCCTTCATATTGACCGGAGTGAGAGTGGTTGAATCGTCAAGCTGTATGAACGCAGCACCATTGGCATCGGTCTTTATCGTTACCAAAGCCGCAGTTCCATTGTACCAGTCCTTGTCATCGTCGTCGTCATCGCACGACTGTAGGCCAGTGGCTGTCAGGACGAAGAACATAGCCCAGGCCATCCATTTCATTTGCTTCATATCGATGTCAATTTTTGTTGTTATCACTGGTAAAATGCAGACCAGACTCTCCACTTGCACGTAGTTCCACTGTTTTAACGATCTTTAAGCGTTAGACAATTTATTATAATTAATCTGCGAATTTAGTAGATTTGTAACGATTAGAAGCATCTTTTGCAAGGAGTAAGAACTTTCATTTACAAAGTAAAGAAGTACTCTCTAATATATATTTAACATCATGGAAACCTATTTCCACCATTCTTCTTATAAAATTGACATAATTGAACATTGCTTTTATTATAAGAAATGTACTTTGGAAATTCTCCTGTCGTAAATGACAAAACAACACAAGAATAACTTATTGAGAAATATTTTCAATCTTTTGCCTTATGGACTACCATCTGAGGGTATGGAATGTTAATGCCTTCAGCATTGAAAGCATCGTAAAGACGACGTTGCATCTGAAAATAGACATTCCAATAGTCTTCAGTCTTGACCCATACCTTGAAAAGGATATTCACGCTTGAATCAGCTAACTCACCAACTGCAATAAAAGGTGCAGGATCAGTTAGTACACGCTCGTCAGTCTCTGCCAGATGACGAAGACAACGCTCCACCTGACTGATGTCCTGTCCATATTCTACTCCCACACTGAGATCTACACGACGAATGGGTTGCTGACTGAAATTGACCACTACTCCACTGCTCATACTGCCATTGGGCACATAGACCATTTTATTATCATAAGTTTTGATGAGCGTATGGAATATTTGAATTTCCTCTACTATGCCACCAACACCCTGAGCTTCAATGTAGTCACCGGCACGGAATGGCTTGAATAACAATATGATAATACCACCTGCAAAATTTTGCAGATTACCAGACAGAGCCATGCCGACAGCCACACCGGCAGAAGCCAGGAGAGCAGCAAACGATGTCGTATTAACACCAAGAGCACTAACCACAGAAACAATGAGAAGTGTAATAAGCAAGATGTTGACCAGGCTCATCACAAAGCCGCTGATGGTGGCGTCAACCTTTCGTTTTTCCAGTACGCTTTTAAGCAGACGTTTGATAAGCGAAATGGCAAAACGACCAACAATGAATATCAACAAGGCCATGATGATGGACTTTCCCGCCGATACACCAAGTGAAGTGAGCTGAGAGATAAGGGCATCTACATTACCGGAATCAACAGCCTTCTCAGTCTGTTTTAGTATTTTTTCGGACTCAGGAAGGGCGTCCAAGAGAAAGATATTCATAAGAAGTGGTTAATGCAAGTATAAGTGATTGAATTATCTGGTTGCGGATTGGATATCGGCCATTTGTCCATCGTGTTCCTCACACCATTTGCCAACAATGGCGAGATAGGCATCTGTCTGATCCACGAAAGTCATGTGTCTTGCACCGGCAAGCAATTCCCATCGGCTGTGAGCTATGCCGTCGGCCATGGTCTTAGCTATCAAGGGAGTACACTCATCATTGGTACCGCTAATCACAAGGCAAGACTGACGTATCTCACCCAAGCGCTCGGTGTAGTCGAAATTGCGAAGATTCCCCAAAGGCGTAAACTCATTAGGTCCCCAGGCAGCATTGTAGCTTTCTGTACCAAAGCGTTTCTTACGTCGCACACACTCCGGGGTACTATCCTCCACCAATCCGGCATATTTCTCGGTATAATGTTCATTGGCACGGAGATAGGCAGAATTTGTATAATCTCCAGTCTCTTCCGCTAAACGAATGGCCTGCTGATCTTCTTCGGAAAGGAAAGTTATAAGACGATGCTGTTCGCTACTCCAAAGACGACTAGATGAAAGAGTACTCGAGAGAATAGCAGACATTACGCCTTTAGGCTTTCGGTCAATAAGCCATGCTAAAATCATCATGCCTCCCCAAGACTGGCCGAGAACATGAAGCGTGTCAAGCTGGAGATACTTGCGCAAGGCATCCAACTCGTCGAGCCATGTATCCAAAGTCCATAATTCAGCGTGACCTTCTACATAGGAGAGCCCACAGCCCAATTGATCATACATAACAATTTGTCTGCCGGAATCCGCAAGTGAATCGAGCAATTCAAAATAATTATGTGTACTGCCCGGCCCGCCGTGAAGCAACAGTAGAGGAGCCTTGTTACCATTCCTCTCTCCTACTACCCTGTAAAAGGTGCGATAGCCCCGGAAGGGCATATATCCAGTCTTTATTTCCATGTTATCAATCTTTGCTATTACGACCGCCGAATCGGCATTCATTATGAAATGTCACCGGGTTTGCCCATTAACCACGATTTGCAAAACTATCAGTCTCTCTCAAAGATATCGCGCGTATAGACTTTGTCTTTTACGTCATCGAGTACTTTGTCGTAGCGGTTGGCAATGATACAATCAGAACGTTTCTTAAATGTCTCCAAATTGTTGACCACCTCACTGCCAAAGAAGGTGGAACCGTCAGGCAGTGTTGGTTCATACACAATGACGTGAGCACCCTTGGCCTTGATACGTTTCATCACTCCCTGAATGCTGCTTTGGCGGAAATTATCAGAATTGGATTTCATGGTCAGTCTGTATACACCCACCATACAAGGATGTTCGCGCTTAGGATTATAAAGCCCGCCGTCATTATAATTGTAATAACCAGCCTTGCGCAGCACCTGATCGGCGATAAAGTCTTTACGGGTGCGATTGCTTTCCACAATAGCCTGAATAAGATTCTCAGGTACATTCTCATAGTTGGCCAACAACTGCTTTGTATCCTTTGGCAGACAATAGCCACCATAGCCAAACGATGGATTATTGTAGAACGAACCGATTCTCGGATCTAGGCAAACACCACGAATGATGTCAGCTGTGTTGAGGCCTTTCACCTCGGCATAAGTATCAAGTTCATTGAAATAACTCACACGTAGAGCCAAATAAGTGTTGGCAAAAAGCTTTACGGCTTCAGCCTCTGTCAATCCTATAAAAAGCGTATCGATGTCTTTCTTGATGGCGCCTTCTTGCAAGAGTGATGCAAAGACATGAGCAGCTTTATCCAGACGTTCATCGCCTTTAGGACGTCCTACGATAATACGACTGGGATAAAGATTGTCATAGAGGGCTTTACTCTCACGAAGGAATTCAGGAGAGAAAAGAATATTGTCTGTGGCTAAGTCTCGACGAATTTTCTCAGTATAGCCCACGGGAATGGTAGACTTTATCACCATTATAGCCTTTGGATTTACCTCCTTGACCAAACGAATAACTTCTTCCACATGAGAAGTGTCAAAATAGTTTCGTACAGGATCATAATTGGTCGGAGTGGCAATAACCACAAAGTCTGCCTTACCATAGGCTGAAGCTCCATCCAAAGTGGCATGAAGGTCCAGCTCTTTTTCACGAAGGTACTTTTCTATATACTCGTCTTGTATGGGCGATTGCCTACGGTTAATCATTTCCACTTTCTCAGCTATCACATCCACTGCCTCCACATGATTGTGCTGGCTGAGCAGAGTGGCAATACTCAGGCCTACATAGCCTGTTCCTGCTACTGCAATATTCATATCTTGTTAGTATTTTATTTTCAATTCGTGAAATTTGTCGGCATTAACAATTCCTATTTCCTGAACTGTACGACAGTCGTCTGCCAATCACCTGACGACCGCCGACTCAAAGATTCGCCATTTTCATGTGGAAAATGGCACCATCATGTATCAGTCAGGCTGAATCAGAATGGCATAGTCGTCGTCAAAACTACGTGGATGCCTACCGGTAAGAGCTACATTCACCAAGCAATTGGCAGCAAGTTCTATATCACTGAGGTTCACTCCTTTTTCTCTGGAGACTTCTTTCCCGAGACACACCTCCCACGTTGCGTCAAAATCTTTGTCCACTGCTCCAATATAAGACTCATTGGAATCGGGTACATGAATGACTTGATATCTGATACTTTTCTTTGACGGTACAGGCTTTAGTGTCATCAGCATGTTATAAGCAGCACTTAATTGTTTGCGAAACTTTCCAGTACCAGGAAACATATCGACAATAACGGGCATGAGCTCGTCGAAATCGTAAGCTTGCAGGAGATTATAAAGTTTCATAGTTATTGATTTATATTACTATCGCTTACTACATAGCGATATTTTTATTATCGGATAATCATTCTTCTTTCTGCCATAATGTTTTTCTCTTCTCTTAAGCCCTTTCAAGAAAAGGCTTATAACACAAAAGGCAGAATTACAAAAAAGGTGACGAGAAGCTCAAGTCACCAGACCATAGAACTTTCATCACCTTATTTAATCTTTACACATTAGAACTTTGCCATTTTTATGGCATCCACAGCACATTCATCACCTTTATTACCCAATTTACCTCCACTTCTATCCTTGGCTTGCTGCAAATCATTAGTAGTCAGCAGTCCATAGATTACAGGGATGTTTTGAGTGACATTGAGACGGGCTATACCATAAGTAACACCCTGGCAAATGTAGTCGAAATGAGGAGTTTCCCCCCGAATGACACAACCAAGGATAATAATGGCATCAAATCCGTCGTTCTTGCACATCTGCTGTGCACCATAAATTAATTCAAAGCTTCCGGGCACATGTTTTATATGAATGTTTTCCGGTAAGGCTCCGTTCTTTGTCAGTGTCTCAACGGCACCTCTCAGTAGATTTCCAGTAATTTCGGCATTCCAGTCAGCCACCACAATGCCGAAGCACATGTTACTGGCGTCAGGAATGGTCGTACTGTCGTAATTTGAGAGGTTATGAAGCGCTGTAGCCATTATTTTGTAGTCCTTTCTATATATTTGTCAATCTCATTACTCTGAACAAGAGCAGAGTTAACATATTTCTTTTTGATGTTCTGATATATCTTATTAGCATCAGAAGTCTTGTTCTGAGATTCTAACAATTCTCCGGCTTGAAGCATGAAATAAGGAGCAATCGTATTGCTCACTCCATCTTTGGCTTTTGAGTCAGCCATTTCAGCTGCATCCTTCAGCTTACTGATAGCCTTGTCCACCTGTCCGACATGTGCATAAGCATTACCTAATGCTTCTACTGCGGCTGGACTAATCATGGCATCGTCAGCAGGACTGAATTTTTCAAGATACTTCACAGCGTCGTTCCATTTATTGAGGTTAGCATAGCAGAGACCAGCATAGAGATTAGCAAGATTACCTGCATCGGTGCTGCCATAATCACTGGCAATTTTCAAAAAGCCTGCATACCCTGCTCCATCGCCATTCAGAGCCTTGTCATATTGCTCCATGTTGAAATACTCTTGTCCGCGAGCAATAGCGGTACTGGCCTTTTCCTCTCGTGGAGCGCCAATGAATGTTTTGTAGCAGAAATAACCGGCGATGACAACAATTACAGCCACGACAGCGCCGAGAATAATTTTTCTGTTCTTTTGAAAGAACAATTCTGTTTTGCTAGCAGCTTCGAAGGCTGCCTTTTCATTTTTATTTGCCATTGGTATTTTTATAATATTGTTTCTTGCTTAAATGATTTGCTGTTTTTGCATTAATCAGCGCAAAATTAGTATTTTTCTCTCATATAGTGAAATTTATTCGTTTGTTTTTTCTTTTTTAATGCCCAAAACGTGTAACTTTGCAATAATTCTGTTCAAAGTTCAAAGAGACTGTGTAACCATCCGCTACAGAAATGATACTGAAAAATATTTCCATCATTAATTATAAAAACATTCGTTCAGCACGAATAGACTTCTCTCCGAAAATCAACTGCTTTATCGGCAGCAACGGGGTCGGGAAAACCAATCTGCTGGATGCCATTTACTATCTTTCCTTCTGCCACAGTTGTTTCTCACACGTAGATGCGGGTAACATATCGCATGGAGAAGATTTTTTCGCCATAGATGCCAATTATCTCACAGATGACGGGGAAAACGAAAATGTAAATGTTGGAATGAAGCGTGGACAACGCAAGCATTTCCGCCGAAACAAGAAAGAATACAAGCGTTATTCTGAACACATAGGCCTTATTCCGCTCATTTTCATCTCTCCATCGGACAATATTCTGGTTGATGGATCTGGAGAGGAGCGTCGAAAGCTCATGGATACAGTTATCTCACAAATAGATTCCTCCTATCTTGATGCTTTGATGCGTTATAACAAGGCTCTACAACAGCGGAACGCACTTCTAAAATTGGAACAAGAGCCCGACGCTGCTCTGATGGAAATCTGGGAGCAAGAAATGGCTACTCAAGGCGAACGTATTTATAAAAAACGAGATGCTTTCGTAAAAGCGATTATTCCTGTGTTCCAAACGATTCATCAGCAACTATCAGGCAATAAAGAACAAGTTTCTTTAAGGTATGTATCTCATTGCCAAAGGGGACCCTTATTAGAAGTAATTCAACGTGACCGTTTTAAAGACCGCGCCGTAGGCTACAGTCTGCATGGCATACACAGAGATGATTTGGAAATGCTCATTAATGATTATCCGTTACGCAGAGAAGGCAGCCAGGGACAGACAAAGACTTTTGTCCTCGCTTTAAAATTAGCACAGTTCGACATTCTACGACGTACCGCATCGTCAACGACTCCACTTCTTCTGCTTGATGATATTTTTGACAAGCTTGATGCACATCGAGTGGAACAGATTGTCAATTTAGTGGAAGATGACAGCTTCGGCCAAATATTCATAACGGATACAAACCGCGACCACCTCGACCAGATACTTAAGAATAGCATTCACGACTATTCACTTTTTGATGTCAAAGATGGTGAAATCAGTCTTAGAAAAAAATTATAAGAAGACGATTCTACTAATATGATGAATGATGTGTTGACTAATAATAGAAGATGTTGATTTTCACAAAAGAGGAATGAAATGTTTAAGAAACAAGTAAAAAATATTGATGAACTTCTAAAGACTTTCATCCGCAATGAAGGACTGGAGACACCACTTCTTCAGAAGCGAGCAGTTGATGCTTGGGATAAAGTGGTAGGTATCACTGTCAGCCGTTACTGTACAGATAAATTCATTAAAAATCAAATTCTTTATGTCAAGGTGATCAACCCTGCCTTACGACAAGACTTGAGCATGATGCGTTCACAACTTACCAGGAGAATCAATGAAGAGGTTGGCAGTAACGTAATAAGCGAAGTAAGAGTCTACTGAAGATTGCGGCACCCCTGACGAATTTCTGCAGTAATAACCTCATTCATTTTAATGTCGAAGTCATTCGTCGGCACTCTGTCAACCAACTGAAACGGAAAACAGATACCAATTTTATAACAATTTATCAGCTGCGGAAGCAACCTGTCGTAATATCCTTTCCCTCTTCCCAATCTGTTCCCCTTTCTATCAAATGCCATACCGGGAACAATGGCAACATCTATCTTATTGTATGCCGTAAAGCAGTTGCCGGTAGGCTCCATTATATTAAAGGCGCCTTTCTTCAAATCAGCTTCTGAGGCATATTCTCTTAATTCCATAATGCCATCACCAACGACCTTCGGCAATACCACTTTTTTCCCCATCTCCAAAAGTTGATTAATCAGTTTATGTGTATTGACCTCGTCTTCAAGAGAATAATAAGCAAACACTATTCTGGCTTTTCCAATCAACTCATGCTGTATGACATGAGTACAAATCGAAGTTGAGCACTCGTCGAGATAAGACTGCGAGTGCTCATGCTTCATTTCTCTGATAATCTTGCGTAATTCAGATTTTGAATTGGCATTATCCTTCATTTTCTCTTTATTTACTGCCCTTCTTCTTAGGAGCCTTGGGGAAAGAAGCATTGTTTTTAAATACCTTCAAGGCTTCCCTTATGGCCGGATCATCCAGATTAAGATACTCGTTAAGAGCCTGCTCATCGAGCATATTGTAGATAATCCTGCTATTAATGACTCGTTCAAGCAAGTAGTGACTCTTCCGGATAAGAAGGTTTCTACGCTTCAGTCCGTGTTCTTCTCCATAATCCACGAACTGTTCCACCAATCCTTGCTTATTCAGATAATCTGCTAATTCGAGCATCTTGGTGAACTCCTTCATCTTTTGCCGATTATTATCTGTATAGGTGTAGGCATATTGAAGAATAAGACCACTCATGATGGCTTGCTTATAGTAAGACGTGAAATTCGTAGTATCCTCAGGTACGAAGATATCGGGAGTGATGCCACCGCCGCCATAAACCACTCTTCCAAGACTCGTATGATAGGAAGGACCTGTATGTTTGATGCTGTCTTGCGAGAAGTACTCCCCATGCTGATAACGAGTAAGCAAATCCTGTGCATAGTCAATATCATCGCCTGTAGAATAAGGTTTCTGGATGCACCGTCCGGAAGGTGTGTAATAGCGAGCAATAGTCAACCTGATCATACTGCCGTCCGGGAAAGGAATCTGCTGCTGTACGAGACCCTTTCCGAACGAACGCCGGCCAATGATGGTGGCACGATCGTTATCTTGCATGGCTCCCGCAAAAATTTCAGCGGCAGAAGCTGTTTCCTCATTGATAAGCACTACGAGCGGCAACGTCTGGTAAGCACCATGTCCATCCGTAGTATATTCTTTACGAGGCGACTTTCTGCCTTCTGTATACACAATGAGCTTGTTCTTCGGCAAGAATTCATTGGCCATCTGAACGGCACTTTGCAGATAGCCTCCTCCATTCTCCCTCAAATCTATCACAAGATTGGTAAAGCCCTGCTGAGACAAGTCGGCAAGAGCAATGAGCAGTTCGGGGTAAGTTTTCTCTCCGAAGCTCTTTACCTTGATATAGCCGGTATTATCATCAAGCATATAAGCTGCCACGATACTCTTCGTAGGTATTTCACCACGAGTTATAGTGATATTAATTGGCTTGGAATGACCGTAACGAATGATACCCACCTTTACCTTTGTGCCTTGTGGACCTTTTAGCCGATGAGTAGCCTCGTCATTGGTAACTATCTTCCCTACGAATTTTTTACCGTCCACGGAAACTATCTTGTCGCCAGCCAAAACTCCGGCTTTTTCTGCCGGACCGTTCTTGATAACGTTTTGCACATGGATAGTATCTTGGCGAATAGTAAATTCCACACCAATACCAGAGAAAGAGCCTTTCAATTCGTCATTGGCCTTTTGTACATCATCAGCACTTATATATACTGAGTGCGGATCGAGTTCCGCCAGGATCTGCGGTATGGCCTTTTCTACCAATGAATCCACATTTACCTTATCAACATATTGATCGTCAATAATATGCAGAAGGTTGTTCAGCTTGTTACTTCCGTTGTAGACGATGTTCAGGCGGTTGCCCGAGAAGTGGTTCGCATAAAATGAGCCAATCACCACTCCCACCACCACGCTCAATGCCATGAGCAATGGAGTGAACCTGTTTTTATTGTTGCTTTTCATCATCGGTTATTCTTCTCTCAAATTAACTTCTCTTTCTCTCACATTAAATAGTTGCCACGTTCATGGAATACGCGATATGGTGGAAAAACTACTTCAATGGTATATGGACTACTTCCACACCAGCCCGCTTCAGCAAATTCACGCCATCTTCCAATCGGTATTTCTCAGCATAGACCACACGTTTTATTCCGGCTTGGATAATGAGCTTTGAACATTCTATACAGGGTGAAGCAGTAACATAGAGGGTGGAACCATCACTATTGTTGCTTGACCTTGCCAATTTTGTAATGGCATTAGCCTCTGCATGTAGCACATAAGGCTTCGTCACATTGTTCTCCTCGCATACATTCTCGAAGCCACTTGGTGTACCATTATATCCGTCGGAAATAATCATTTTGTCCTTCACCACGAGTGCTCCTACCTTACGTCGTTTACAATAAGAATTTTCTGCCCAGATCTGAGCCATCCGCAAATACCTCTCATCAAGTTTGCGTTGTTTTCCAAGTCCGTCTCGCTCCAGAAGAGCATCAATGGTAGGTTCCTGTCCACGGAATCGCTTGTAAAGCGTCAATGGGTGTTCTGTACCGCCCTTGGAAAGAATCTGTTCTCTGAAATTCCGAGCTGTAGCCCGGTCAAAAATGCCATTCTTCTTGAATACGCTAAAAGCGTCAGCATCCAGGACTTCAGCCCATTTATAACTGTAGTAGCCGGCAGCATAACCACCTGTCATAATATGCGAGAACTGTACTGTCATACACGTTCCGGGCACGTCGGGAGTGATACGAGCTTTTTTCCAAGCCTGTTGCTCAAAAGAGATGATATCTTCATGGAAATCCTCTTTTTGGGTGTAATAGGCCATATCCAAAAGTCCATAGCTGACTTGTCCAAGACAAGCACTGGCAGCCCTGTAATTCTTGCTTGCAACGACACGGTCAACCAATTCATCCGGAATCGGCTCTCCTGTCTTATAATGAAAAGCGAAGGTACGTAAGAAATCTTTCTCTACGGCATAGTTCTCCATGAATTGAGAAGGCATCTCTACGAAGTCCCACCACACATTGGTACCCGAAAGAGCCTCAAATCGAGTATTGGAGAAAATTCCATGAAGAGCATGACCAAACTCATGAAGAAAGGTCTGTACCTCACCAAGAGTCAGTAAAGCTGGCTTTTCTGCCGTTGGCTTAGTGAAATTTGTCACCAGGGAAACATGCGGACGTACGTTTTTGCCTTTCTTTGTAATGTATTGTCCTTGGAACTCTGTCATCCAGGCACCGCCTTGTTTACCTTTCCGAGGATAGAAGTCAGCATAAAGAACGGCTAAATAGCTGCCGTCTTCATCATAGACCTCATAAGCCTTTACGTCAGGATGATAAACGGGAATATCCTTGTTTTCCTTGAACGTTATGCCATAGAGACGGGTTGCAAGACCGAAAACGCCCTCTATCACCTTGTTCAATTGAAAATAAGGGCGCAACATTTCAGCATCGATATTGTAGCGTTCCATTTGGAGCTTATGCGAATAATAGGAAACGTCCCAAGGCTCCAACACGAAATCATCACCTTCCATCTGACGAGCTTTCTTGGCAAGAGCATCCCGCTCCTCGATGGCGGTCGGCTTGTAAGCTTCAATAAGGTCGTCGAGTAATGCATAGACATTCTTTACATTGCTTGCCATCCTGTATTTCAACACGTAATCGGCATAAGTCTCATAGCCAAGAAGTTGAGCTATCTCACGGCGAATGTTCACCAGTCGCTGACAAATTTTCAAGTTGTTCTCGTCGTTGTCATGAGTGCATAGGGTGTTTCGGGCCATGAACATCTGCCGACGCAAGTCTCGGCGATCAGCATAAGTCATAAAAGGTGAATAACTTGGATAGTCCAACGTAAAGACCCATCCTTCAAGATTGCGCTCCTTTGCAGCTTCTGCCGCAGCCTCACGAGGTGTAGCGGGCACGCCTGCTATTTCCTCTTCCTTGGTAAGATGCAATGTGAAGGCTTTCTGCTCTTTCAAAAGATTTTGAGAGAACTTCAAGGCAAGCATGTTAGCCTCTTCAGTGAGAGCTCTGAGTTTCTGCTTGCCTTCGGCATCGAGCAAGGCACCACGTCTGACAAATCCGTCGTATTCCTTGTCAAGCAGCATCTGTTCCTCATCGGTCAACTTCTCATGTGCATCATAAACTTTCTTGATGCGCTCAAAAAGTTTAGGATTGAGCATGATATCGTTGTCATGCTGCGTAAGAATGGGATTGAGTTTCTGAGCAAGCGCCTCCATCTGGTCGTTAGTATCGGCACCCATCAGACAGGAGAATACTGTCGACACACGATCAAGAAGGTCATAATAGTGCTCTCCCTTATCGTCAAAAGTTACAGCGATGGTATTGTCAAAAGTAGGCTTTTCCTCGTTGTTTAATATACGGTCGATAGCTTCATTGTCTCGCCGGATGCCTTCCATGAAGGCTTCTTCGAAATCTTCAAACTTTATTTTGTCGAAAGGCACACAGTCATGTGGTGTTCCATAAGGAACCATGAATGGATTCTGTCGTCTTTGCTCGTTGCTCATTTCTATCTTTCTCTTTTTATTGCAAAGATAGCAAAATGTTGCAATACATTCGTTCAATTAAGAATATTTATACTTCGCTCTGCGATTTTTCCTCA
>JBMNUW010000072.1:0-15042 GCA_050946475.1 Prevotella sp. | reverse complement strand
CATTTAATAAATAAGAAAAACAAGAATTCATAGATTGTTTATACCTGTTACAAATTTTGTTCATAAAGTCCACAAGTTGGCTCCAAATTTGTCAAAAGCCGACAATCACCCTAACGAAGTTGATAACGACATAACCTGCAAAGATATCTATGCCTCATGTTAAAGAAATTTCTTAAGATTTCCCAATTAGCATTTCCTTTGTATCAAGATGTATCAAGAAGAAGAAAAAATATGGTGAAACAAAGGATAGTCTTAATAATTTTGTGTAACTTTGCAAATTACAAATGTACATTATATATATATTTAGTACAGAAATCGATTCATGAAGCGAAGAAATAAGACCATCGTTCAAGTCATAAAAAGTATGGACGACAATACCAACATAAGTTTTGACGAAAGTCTCCTGAACGACATTCCCGTTCTGGCAACACGAAACATTGTGCCCTTTCCCGGCATTCTAGTGCCCATCATTCTCGGCAGAAAGGCCAGTCTCAATATGGTAAAATACCTGGAAAAGGAAACCGACAAGCAAGTCTGCGCAATTTTCTGCCAGAAAGATCCAGAGACGGAAGAACCGAATGAAAAAGACATCTATCACATTGGTGTAGTAGCACAATTGATACGTGTAATTGACATGCACGTTGATGACAATGTTACGGCCATCTTCCAGGCCATAGACCGTTGCACGCTCGATTCACTAGATGTGTATCAACCATTCCTGAGAGGTAAGGTTGTCCTCGCTCCGGAAATCAAGCCTGACGTAAGAAGCTTGGAGTTTAAGACCATTGCGAGCGAGATGAAGGCTACTCTATCGAAAATCATTGACATCAATGATAACATGGCAGAGGAAATCAAAGATACTCTCTACGCCATGAACAATGACATTGATGCCATGAATTTCTTATGCACCAACTATCCGTTCCCTGTCAATGAGAAAATAGATTTGCTCGGCGAAACTGACTTAAAAGTTCGCATGACAAAACTGTTGAAGTTGGAAAACAGAGAACTGGAACTGAGTAGACTTAAGAACCGCATTCAGAAGAAGACTCAGGAGGATCTTAACGAGCAGCAAAGACAATACTTTCTGCATCAGCAGATTAAGAATATACAGGAGGAGCTAAGTGGCGGAGAGGATTCACCGGAGAAAACAGAGTTGAAGAAAAAGGCTGCCAAACTGAAATGGCCCGCCGAGGTGAAAGAAACTTTTGATAGAGAACTCGAAAAACTTGACCTCTACAACAAGCAAAGCCCCGACTATTCCATACAACTGAACTATCTGCAACAGATGGTTGCACTGCCCTGGGGTATCTACACCAAGGACAACCTGGATCTGAAACGGGCTAAGCGAATCCTGGACCGTGACCACTACGGCATGGAGAAAGTAAAGGAGCGAATTCTGGAATATCTTGCTGTGTTGCAGTTGCGTGGCGACTTGAAGTCACCCATCATCTGCCTCTATGGACCTCCTGGAGTGGGCAAGACTTCTTTGGGCAAGAGTATCGCCGAAGCCATGAAGCGTAAGTATGTACGCATGTCGCTTGGCGGACTGCACGACGAAAGCGAGATTCGCGGTCACCGGCGCACTTACGTGGGTGCCATGCCCGGTCGTATCATCAAGAGCCTGCAGAAAGCTCAATCGGCAAATCCTGTTTTTATTCTCGACGAAATTGACAAGATTACGCAGAACACTATCAACGGTGACCCATCCTCTGCCTTGCTAGAAGTGCTCGACCCCGAACAGAACTCCACATTCCATGACAACTTCCTCGATGTGGACTTTGATCTTTCAAAAGTGCTCTTCATCGCCACTGCCAATACCTTGAACACCATTCCCGACCCCCTGCTCGACCGAATGGAACTCATCGAGGTATCCGGATACATCACAGAGGAAAAGGTTGAAATTGCCAAACGACATCTTGTACCTCGCGAACTGAAAGAGAACGGGCTCGACACTTTAGATACGAAAGTGAAGTTTTCAAAGGCTGCACTGGAAAAGATCATCGAACAATATACACGAGAAAGCGGAGTCCGCCAGTTGGAAAAGCAAATCGGTAAGGCTTTGCGCAAGATTGCCTACAAGAAGGCCATGGGCGACGAAGACTACCCCACCACCATCAATCCTTCCGACATTGAAGGACTACTCGGTAAGCCTCCTTTCTATCGCGACATCTATCAAGGCAACAGCTATGCCGGCGTAGTGACCGGCTTGGCGTGGACCAGTGTCGGAGGAGAAATCCTCTTCATCGAGACTTCTCTCTCTAAAGGTCATGGTTCAAAGCTCACTCTGACGGGTAATCTCGGAGACGTAATGAAAGAGAGTGCCGTTATCGCCCTGGAATATGTCAAAGCACACGTCGACAAACTTGGAGTTGACTATCGTATCTTCGATCATTGGAATATCCACATCCATGTGCCGGAGGGTGCTGTTCCCAAAGACGGACCATCGGCAGGTATTACCATCGCCACCTCCATTGCCTCAGCCATTACCCAACGAAAAGTGCGGGCCAACACAGCTATGACGGGAGAGATAACCCTTCGGGGAAAAGTACTGCCCGTGGGTGGTATCAAAGAAAAAATCCTCGCAGCCAAACGTGCCGGCATCACTAATATAATAATGTGTAAGGACAACAAGAAGGACATCGAGGAGATTCCGGAGAAATACCGCACTGGCGTGAACTTCCATTATGTGGAAAACGTACAGGATGTCTGGGACTATGCTCTTACCGACGAATTGGTAGACAATCCTGTGGACTTCACCGTCAAAGAAGAGAAAGACGAGAAAAACGCTGACGATAAAGACTAACGTTAATTCTTGAGACGAAATTTATGACATTCGAACTGCAACAAACCGACAATGCAAGTGATGCGCGTGCAGGTCTTATAACGACCGACCACGGACAAATTCAAACACCCATTTTCATGCCCGTAGGTACTTGTGGCAGCGTAAAGGGCGTTCATTTCAGCGAATTGCGGGAACAGATAGGAGCTCAAATCATTTTGGGCAACACCTATCATCTATACCTTCGACCGGGACTCGAGATACTTCGTGCCGCAGGTGGACTTCACGGATTCAACGGCTGGGAACGTCCTATTCTCACCGATTCGGGCGGCTTTCAGGTCTTCTCCTTGACAGGCATCAGGAAATTGAGCGAGGAAGGATGTGAATTCCGTTCACACATCGACGGTTCCAAGCATTTCTTTACTCCAGAAAATGTGATGGACACAGAGCGTGTGATAGGAGCCGACATCATGATGGCTCTTGATGAATGTCCCCCAGGAAAAAGCGACTATCAATACGCCAAGAAATCTTTAGGATTAACCCAGCGCTGGCTTGATCGTTGCATCAAGCGTTTCAAAGAGACAGAGCCACTTTATGGCTATCATCAAGCGCTCTTCCCCATTGTTCAGGGTTGTACCTATAAGGATTTGCGACAAGAGGCCGCCAAATTTGTGGCTGACAAGGGAGCGGAAGGCAATGCCATCGGCGGATTGGCAGTAGGCGAGCCTACTGAAGTCATGTATGAAATGATAGAAGTTGTCAACGACATTCTTCCGAAGGACAAGCCTCGCTACCTAATGGGGGTAGGAACGCCCCAGAACATTCTTGAAGCCATTGAACGAGGCGTTGATATGTTCGACTGTGTGATGCCGACCCGGAACGGTCGCAACGCCATGCTCTTCAGTTACCAGGGTACTATGAACATGCGCAACAAGAAATGGGAAATGGATTTCTCACCCATTGACCCGAACGGTTGTGAGACTGACCGCGTGTACACAAAGGCATATCTGCATCATCTCTTCAAAGCACAGGAGCTCCTTGCCATGCAGATTGCAAGCATTCACAACCTCGCTTTCTATCTTCGACTAGTTAAGGATGCTCGACAGCATATCATGGCGGGTGATTTCGTAAAATGGAAAGCTTCTGTCATCGACCAGTTGGGGCGAAGAATTTAATAACGTCACCGAATGACTCGAAAACTCATAACGAGGCAAATATACTGAAAGATTGGATGGATAAGAAAAAGTCATACAGCAAGATACGTAAGCATCGGCGCTACTATAAGATGCGCAGGTGGATGGGTAAGCATCCCGCATGGTTGCATAAATTCTTCCACTGGCTCTACCGACATACCGGAGGACTGAGAAAGGTCTTCGGATGGATATTCAGATGCCTTTCGGTACTGAAGTACCTCAATCCTTTCAGGTATCTCAAGATACTTGACTGGTATATTATTCGTAAGTTCATCGGCACCTATTTCTTCTCCATCGTGCTGATTATCTCTATCAGTATTGTATTTGATATTAATGAGAACCTTGCAAAGTTCTCTCAGTATCATGCACCATTGAGGGCAATTGTGGTAGACTACTATCTGAACTTTGTCCCCTACTTCGCCAACCTTTTCAGTCCTCTTTTTGTTTTCATTGCCGTTATCTTCTTCACCAGCAAGTTGGCGGGCAATTCGGAAATCATCGCCATTCTCGCCACAGGCACGTCTTTTCGCAGGCTCATGCGTCCTTACATGGTGTCATGCGTACTGATTTCTGCACTGAGCTTCTATCTCTCGGCTTATGTCATACCCCACGGCACGGTAATACGACAAAACTTTGAGACACTCTATAAAAATAAAAAGAAAAACACTTCGGCAGAGAACGTACAACTTCAAGTAGGGCGTGGCGTCATCGCCTACATTCAGCACTATGACAACAACGTAAAGAGAGGCTATGGCTTCTGCCTAGATAAATTCGAAAACAAAAAACTCGTGAGTCACCTCACAGCCATGGAAGTTCAGTATGACACGATTTCCGATTCAAAATATCATTGGAGAATCAGCAACTGGAAAATACGTAAGCTCAATGGTTTGAGAGAAACCATTACCAGCGGTTCCAAAAAAGATACCCTGATACAGATGGAGCCTACGGATTTGGTCTATTCGAAGGGGCAGCAGGAGACCTTCACCAGTCCAGAACTCAAGGAGTATATCTCCAAGCAAATTGACAGAGGTAGTGGCAATGTAGTGCAATATCAAGTGGAATATCATAAGCGCATTGCCTCCTCGTTCGCTTCCTTTATTCTCACCACAATCGGTGCTTCACTTTCATCTCGCAAGCGAAAGGGAGGAATGGGTCTCTACTTGGGAATCGGCCTCGCACTTAGCTTTGCCTATATCATGCTGCAAACGGTATCTGCCACCTTCGCCATCAATGCCAGCTTCCCTCCCATGCTCGCAGCGTGGATGCCTAACATCATCTTTGCAATTGTAGCATACTTCTGCTATCGAAAGGCTCCGAATTAATGCATAGCGAGGAAAAATAAGAATTCAGGACAACTAAAAAATAACACATTGAATTATGAAATTTGAAGAATTAGATTTAAGCGATAACGTACTCGATGCCCTCTATGACATGCATTTTGAAGACTGCACTCCAGTACAAGAGAAGTGTATTCCGGCCATTCTTGAAGGTCGAGACATGCTAGGAGTAGCTCAAACAGGTACTGGGAAAACCGCAGCATATCTATTGCCAATATTATCTAAACTCGATGAGGGCAACTATCCGGATAATGCCGTGAACTGCATCATTATGTCACCTACCCGTGAATTGGCTCAACAGATTGACCAGGCCATGCAAGGATTCAGCTATTACACTCCAGACGTATCGAGCGTAGCAGTATATGGAGGAAACGACGGTAATCGCTATGACCAGGAAATGAAAAGTATGCGCCTTGGAGCCGACGTTATTATTGCTACTCCAGGCCGTCTCATATCGCATATTTCAATGGGCAATGTCGACTTAAGCAAAGTAAGTTTCTTCGTGCTCGATGAAGCCGACAGAATGCTTGACATGGGCTTCTCCGATGATATCATGAAAATTGCCTCCAAACTGCCCAAGACTTGTCAAACTATCATGTTCTCTGCCACAATGCCCAAGGATATAGAAAAGATGTCCCAGCAACTTCTCAAGAATCCTGTGGAGGTAAAGCTCGCTGTGAGTAAGCCTGCAGACAAGATACAGCAACGCGCCTATATCTGTTATGAGACGCAGAAGCTTGACATCATCAAGGACATCTTCAAAAACGGTGACCTGAAACGCGTCATCATCTTCTCAGGTTCTAAGCAGAAAGTAAAGCAAATCCATCAAGCTTTGTTACGTCTGCACATACAGAGTGGCGAAATGCACTCTGACCTCGATCAGGCTCAACGCGATGAAATGATGTTCAAGTTCAAAAGCGGACAGATTGATGTCCTCGTAGCCACCGATATTCTGGCACGAGGCATTGACATCGATGACATTGCTATGGTTATCAATTACGATGTGCCCCACGATGCCGAAGACTATGTCCATCGCATCGGTCGTACGGCTCGTGCCGACCGCGACGGAGTGGCTATCACCTTTGTCAATGAGGATGATATGTACTACTTCCATCAGATTGAAAAATTCCTTGATAAAGAAGTAGAGAAGCTACAATTGCCTGAAGGTTGTGGAGAAGGTCCGGAATACGTCACATCAAGAAAAAGCAAATCTTCGGCTAAAGACCGTCGACGCAAGGACCGTGACAGTAATGCACACCGACGGAAGCCCAGGAATGGCAATGACAGACAGGAAAAACAACGGCAAAATTCAAATAAGGAAAAGCCTGTTACAGAGAATACCGTGGCAAAAGAAGGTCAAGTCAAAGCCAAAGGCGGTCTTTCGCCCAAGCCAAAGACTGACAACAGCCCTCAGGAAGGAAGCAAGAACAACGGCCGGAATGAAAATCAGAAACGGCAAAGAAATAATAGCGATAATCCTAACGATGGCGGAAGAAGACGAAACCAGAGAAGGAAAAACCGTAACGACCGTAACGAAAGTGTCAGCAATGACAACGGAGAAAGAAATGGCAGTGACGAAAATAATAATAGAGGAAACAGATACAATCGCAACGGTCGTAACAGGAGAAACAACAATCGAGACCAGGCCAACAGTAAGCCTCGCAATCATCAGCCAATTGAAAATGAGACCAAACGGTCAATTGCTGATAACAAGGAAAAGAAAGAAAGTGGACTTAAAGCTATCATCAAGCGTCCACTGAGATGGTTATTTGGCAAGAAATAAACAATAAAGGTGCGTTGCACGAGCGGCGCACCTTTATTGTTTATCTTTATCTTGTGTTCCTTGCATGAATTGCAATGTCTTCTTACCTAGTGCATGTCAACACCTATTTCCTGCAATTCTATCAGAAGTTTTGCTTGTACAAGTTCATAATTGTAAGACAAGACTTATTAAAGAAGTACAGCCAAAGACAAAGTCAATCCGTAGACAAGGATGTTACGAGCCGTTTCCCCCAAGGTCTTATTGAGTTCACGTCCCTTGTCAATTGCTACAAGGTGACGATAGGTTGAAACATGCAGAAGCGGATAAATAACCAAAAAGGCTAGTTCCCAATAATTGCTTTGCCACGCTACAACGATAACTGCCAACAATGCAGCCGTAACCCCTGTTAAGAGATAAAGCAACTGTCCTCCACGATGTCCTGCCCTGACCACAAGCGTAATTTTACCGTCTCTCCGGTCATTTTCCATGTCCCTGTAGTTGTTAACTATCAATAATGCATCAATGGCAAAACCGCATCCGAGAGATGACAATATCACCGGCAAAGTTACAGTTTGGAATCCTTCCGGAAGGCAGAGATAATAAGTGAGACAAACTGGCACCAGTCCAAAAAAAACCATCACAAGTAAATCTCCAAGTCCCCAGTAAGAAAGACAAAGCGTATAGAGATAACAGAATATTACACAGAATGCTCCGACTATTATCATCGGCCACCCCCCGTAAAGCACCAAGGGCAGTCCGACACAACAGCTAAGCGCAGTACTCAATATTAGAGCAAAGCGCATAGCTTTCGGCGTGACCCATCCCATAGAACAGGCACGGAGCGGACCAAGTCGTGTAGCAGCGTCATCATTGCCTCGCTTGAAATCAAAGTAATCGTTCACAAAATTAGCATCTATCTGCATCATCAACGCAAAGAGAAAACACAATACTAATGGAAGCCATGCTATCTGGCCATCCATAGCATGAAATGCCAAAGCACCACCAATTAACACAGGAACGGCTGCTCCCGCCAAAGTCTTGGGGCGAGCTGCTAGAACCCATGCCTTAGGAGAATTTACACGGATAGAAGTATCTTTCATTTACCTGTAACATTACGGGAAGGAAACACTGACATATCGTCAGCATTTTCTTCTCAATTTATTTGCAAAAGTACTGATAATTTGATATATTTGCAAAAGATAATGCAGCTTTTGTCGAATTTATCTTTATCTATTAGTTTTAAGCACATGAGTATGCAATTGAATCTCGAACTTATGTCTTTCATTGAGACACAGATTCTCCCAAGATACAATAACTTTGGTAGCTCCCATGGCATTAACCACGTACAACGCGTCATTGCCAATTCCCTGGAATTAGCCAAGAGTACCGGTGCCGACATTAATATGGTCTATACCGTTGCCGCCTATCACGATCTCGGAATGAGTGGTCCTCGCGCCATTCATCATATCACAAGTGGAAAAATTCTTGCGGCTGATTCTCGATTGAAGCGGTGGTTCAGTCCTGAGCAAATCAATATCATGAAGGAAGCCGTAGAAGACCACCGGGCATCGGCCTCACATTCGCCCAGAAGCATTTACGGCAAGATTGTAGCTGAGGCTGACCGAGACCTCGAACCTAATGTGGTATTCACACGTGCCGTAGAATACGGACTCGAGCATGAGCCAGAATACAGTCAACAGCAGCAATGGGAGCGCTTCAACAAGCACATGGAAGAGAAATATGGGGTAAACGGATATATGCATCTGTGGATTCCCGGTTCACCCAATGAACAACATCTTAAGACAGTTCGCTCTATAATTGCAGACAAGCAGAAGCTGAAAGAAATATTTGATGCCCTCTACAAAAAGCTCACTGCTGAAAAGGCAAAATAATCAAATTGTCCGTCCACGCTTGACCCTATCTACGGCGATCGAAGCTGGAGAATTTTTTGAAGCCTTTTACATAATAGAGCCACAAGATGCTGTAGGACGTTCTCCCGTCGGAAGCACCCGACACACGCGTACGGCGAATTTCCTCACGATCTGTATCAAACTCATGTTTCCAACGTTGAAAGGCACGCCGGGCCTTGAATATAGCCTTGAAGTCTCCCCAATGTCTATTGAACAAAAGCGTTTGGAAAGCGGCGAGATAGTCTAAGAACCATCTCATGCGCATAACATGTTGTAACTCATTGTCGGGCAAATTCTTATAGAGCATGGTGAGATTGTTTCTAAAGTTAAGAAACGTCTTCATGGGATTGTCCTTCGGCAACGTTCCTCCTCCTACATGGTAAACAGTACTCTCCGGATTGCAAACGATTTTGCGCCCTCTCTGCACCAGTCGCCAGCATAGGTCAATTTCCTCATTATGCGCGAAGAAACGACCATCCAGGCCGTTCACGCTCCAATAGTCTTTCGAACGAATCATCAAACAGGCTCCTGTTGCCCAGGTCACCGGCATGAGATAGTCGTATTGTCCGTTATCTTCTTCCACCGTGTCGAAAATGCGACCGCGGCAAAACGGATAACCATAGCGATCTATCAATCCCCCTGCAGCTCCTGCGTATTCAAATCTGTTTTTGTCCGACTCGGCCAGCAACTTAGGCTGACAGGCTGCCACTTCGGGATGATTGTCCATATATTCCGTCAAAGGAGTTAGCCAGTGGTGCGTCACCTCAACATCCGAATTGAGAAGTACATAATAGTCGGACTTAATCTGGCTAAGTGCCCGATTGTAGCCTTCAGCGAAGCCATAGTTCTTATCAAGTGACAGCGTACGTACTTCCGGAAATTCTTTGGAGAGCATCTCTAAAGAACCGTCCGAAGAAGCATTATCAGCTACCCAAATTTCTGCATCATCATGCGAGTAACGGAAGACAGACGGAAGGAAACGTCGTAGCATTTCACGACCGTTCCAATTTAGAATTACAATAGCTACTGTCATATTTACCTAATCATCTTGGGTTAGCAGCTCTGCTACAAGAGCTGATTTATCATAGTTGAAATCGCCGAGACGCACCTTCACTATCTCATTGTCCAATGCCGGTGTAGCTTGACTTCCACTAAGTTCAACGCGAATATAATTCTCCGTGAATCCATGCATGCTCTTTCCATGCGTGTTCTTCTCGAAGAGCACTTCGGCTTCATGACCTCTAAACTGCGCATAAAAAGCTTGTCGTTTTTGTTCTGACAGTTCCAGTAATCGCTTGGAGCGCAATTTTTTCTCTTTGTCATCCACAACATAAGGTATTTCGAGAGCTTTCGTACCCGGACGCTCGGAATAGGGAAAGACGTGTAGCTGCGTAACGGGCAATGACTTGAGAAATTCGTAACATTCTTCAAAGAATTCAGGTCTTTCACCCCTGCTACCCACCATCACGTCTACACCGATGAAACAGTCGGGCATAAGTTCCTTGATGCGATGAATTTTATGAGCAAACAGAGCGGTGTCATAGTGACGATGCATGAGAGTAAGGACCTCGTCGCTACCACTCTGTAAGGGAATGTGGAAATGAGGCATGAAAGCACGCGAATGGGCACAATAGTCAATCAACTCATCGTCAAGAAGGTCAGGTTCCAAAGAACTGATACGATATCGACGAATGCCCTGTACCTGATCAAGCGCCTTCACCAGGTCTATGAATTTTTCACCTGTAGAGCGCCCGAAGTCACCAATGTTTACTCCGGTAAGAACAATTTCCTTTCCTCCTTCTTGTGCAGCCTGTTCTGCCTGACTCACCAGAAATGCAATGTCCGGATTACGAGAGCGTCCCCGAGCAAAAGGTATGGTACAATAGGTACAATAATAATTGCAGCCATCCTGTACTTTTAGGAAATATCGGGTACGATTTCCTCGTGAACACGAAGGTTGAAAAGTGCGTATGTCACTTGTTCGCTGAGAAAGATGAAGATGCAAATGTCCGTCTGCAGAACTTTTCCCTTCATTTCTTTCTTGCCATGCTTCCGAAAGATACTGGATAAGTCTTGACTTCTCATTACTGCCCAACACAAGGTCCACACCGGGAAAGTGGCTTATCTCCTCTGTACCCAACTGTGCATAACAGCCTGTCACAACAACAAATGCACCAGGATTTTCGCGCACCATACGATGAATGGCTTGACGGCACTTATGATCGGCCACTTCTGTCACCGAACAAGTGTTAATAAGACAGATGTCGGCTCGCTCTCCCTTCTCTACAGTTCGAACGCCCATTTCCTCAAGCATTTTTTCGAAAGTGGAAGTTTCCGAAAAATTCAGTTTACAGCCCAATGTATAGTAGGCTGCTTTCTTACCTTGAAAGGCACTTGTATCTATCATAAACTCGATATATTTCTTTTTATTAATATTTCGATGCTATGGCTATCGTTCTTCCAGAATTCATTTGACTGATCTTGATACAGACGTAGCTACATATATTATAATATATAATAAGGTGTATTAAAGAAAGCGGAATGTCGTAAACAACAATCACGGTCTACAAAGTTACGGTTTTTTAATGAGACCAGCCTCTTTCTCATACGAAAATATATCTGGATAGTTCTCTCAATAAAGCTATAGGAAAGAACAAAAATGTTCGCAAATGCCATAGTAATTGAAAGGAAATCTTTTGATTAAAAAACATTAACTTTTGTTTGCATTGCAAATGTGTCTGATTATCAACGAGATACAAAAAAGTTACATAAAGAACTAAAAAAAATCGGGAAAAAATGAACGGCGTATCAGAAAAATGCTTACCTTTGCAGTGTTTTAAGAAACAAATGATTGTTTTACAGATTTAAAAAGCATAGAAAATGAAGAAATTAGTTTTAATGTTCGTAGCTATCGCAGCTATCTCTTTCGCATCTTGTGGTAACAAAAACCAGAGCGCAGCTCCTGCTTCTGACTCTGACACCACAGCAGTAGTTGACAGCGCTGACACCACAGCTGCTCCCGTTGACACCGCTGCTACTGACAGCGCAGCTGAGTAATTCGGTAGTACGAACTGAAAATTGAGAGATTGCCGCTCGGAACCATGTTCCGGGCGGTTTTCGTTTTTATAGTACTTTGCACTCCTTACCTTTTATGGCATAGGATTTAGCGGATTTCCAATTGCAATCCACTTTTCACTATAAATTCGAATTCTCATCATGGTATTTAAGTCTCACGAATAATCACTTAATAAATTATGAAACGTCTTCTTTTCGTCTCCATCCTGTTCTCATTGCTTTCGCTCTTCTCTTGTGGAGGTAGCAACAAGAAAGACGCCAGTCAGACCGACTCCTTAAGTGACACTCTATGGGAAGAAGGACCGGTAAAGGCAGACTCTACCATCATAGATTCTGTGGTCAGATAAGGTGTCCGACTAATTGACAAAGTTTTCTACTCCACTCTCAATCCAATAAGCAAAAAATAAATTTTTAATTCACTTATAACGACTCAAACGAATAAGCCACCGGTAACTTTGAAGTGCCGGTGGCTTTTTTGTTCATGAATCATCACAAAGGTTTAGCCCCAAAAGGGTCGATTAACCGGAATATTTATTACCAGATATGTGCCCGTTTATTTTTGGGCAGATACATTTTATCTCCCTTTTTCACATTAAACGCCTTATACCACGCATCTATTTGAGGCAGTGCAGCATTGACACGTGCCATGTTCGGGGAGTGGACATCAGATGTTACAATCATCTTCACATACTCCGGTGTGGCATTGGAAGCCCATACACGAGCCCAAGACAGGAAGAAACGCTGGTCAGGTGTGAAGCCGTCCTTTACCGGCAGAGGATGCTCCTTTGTAGCATTCTGATAGGCACGGAAGGCAATGTTGAGTCCTCCATTATCACCTATGTTCTCGCCAAGAGTCTGCTTACCATTGATTTTCACTCCGGGAAGCACCTCAAAGTTGGAGAAATAGTCTGCCAGCACTTTCGTACGGCTGTCAAAGTTCTTCTTGTCCTGCGCCGTCCACCAATTGCGCTGATTTCCAGTCTTATCGAACTGTGAGCCCTGATCATCAAAGCCATGACTCATCTCATGACCTATCACGCCACCGATGGCTCCGTAGTTGGCCGCATCGTCAGCTGTCGGATCAAAGAATGGAGGTTGCAGAATTCCTGCGGGGAAACAAATCTCATTAGTTGTCGGATTGTAGTAGGCATTGATAGTCTGCGGAGTCATACCCCACTCTGTCTTATCCACCGGCTTATTCACCTTGCGGGCGATATAGTCGTCAGTGGCCCATCTGCTGATACGCTGTAGATTCTCATAGAGCGAAAGCGAATCATTCACCTGCAATGTGGAGTAGTCTTTCCACTTATCGGGATAACCTATCTTGATGATGAAATTACTGAGCTTGTCCTTTGCCTTTGCCTTGGTTGCATCACCCATCCAGGTAGCTTCGTCAATTCGCTCAGCCAACGCCGTCTGCAAATTGTGGACCAATTCCAGCATACGCTTCTTACTGCTCTCAGGGAAATATTTTTCCACATAGAGCTTTCCGATAGCCTCGCCTAAGACGTTGCTCACCACACTCACAGCGCGTTTCCAGCGTGGACGGTCCTTTTTCACACCAGACAACGCAGAAGAGAGTTTAAATTGCTCCGCACGGAAGTCATCGCTCAACTGACCGGCAGCTCCACAAATGACCCGCGCCTCTGCGTATGACTTCAAATCGTCCAAGGAAGTCTCTGCAAGAATCTTCTCCACCTCATGAATCGGTTCCGGCTGGTCCACGGAAAGAGAGTCGACCATGGGGAAACCACTGGCCAACATCATGTTACCCCAATCGATGCCGGGATACTGTGAAATCAAGTCCACATAGGACATCTTGTGATAATTGGCATCCACATCACGCAGTTTCACGTTGTCGTAGCTTGCCTTGGCGATACGGGTCTCTATGGCGAGCACGGCTTCCATCTTCTTCTTTGCGGTAGCATCATCGTAGCCTGTCATGCGGAACATCTGCTCCACGAAATGACGGTATGCATTCAAAACGCGCTTGTTCTGCTCATCGTCAGAGAGATAATAGTCACGGGTGCCAAGCCATAAGCCGCCCTGCCCCAGCGATACAAGATTCCAGCCTGCATTGCGCATGTCGGCACCTACGCCAACACTGAACATCATCGTCGACTCGCCGTTACGGTCAAGTTCAGCAGTCACCAACTGATATTCTTTCTTATTCTTGACGGCCTTAATCTTCTCAAGTGTCGGTTTCAAGGGACTCCAGCCCTCACGGTTCAACCGCACAGAATCCATCATGAGATTATAGAGCGAACCTATTTTCTGCCATAATGTGCTTTGTTTCTGCGGCGTAGAGGCATACTGAAGAATAAGCTCCTGAATACGCTTCTGGTTCTGCTCATACAAATCCAAGAAAGCTCCGTTCTCTGAATGTTCGGCGTCGAGAGGATGCGATTTGAGCCATCCGCCCGCTGCATAATGGTAGAAATCATCGCCCGGTTTCACCGTAGGGTCAATGTTAGCCGGGTCAATACCCGAACTGAGCGACTGCCCGAATGCCGAAGTTGCCATGAACAACAACGCAAACATAAGTTTCTTTTTCATGTGCATAACAAATTGATAGTATAATATCATGCGAAATTACAAAAAATAGATTGAATTTCATTGTAAGAAACAAAAAATCTTCCCTAGATAACAGGAAAGCGGCAAATCTGTAACAACATCCTAAATTAACTGTTCCTGATTTATTATTATTTATGAAAAAACGACCGTTCGTTGATAGAAATTACCGATTCGTTGAAACAATTTTAAAATTGAGGTACATATTTTGTCACATTCCGAAATATCAATTATCTTTGCATCAAAAGAAGAAAAAAGATGCTTTGCAGCTCTTAATTACTTCTTTCATCTTATTCGGTTTTCTTTAGCAGATACCGATACATTACTTTGCATATCATTAATTTTTTAAGATAGGTGTTTTTTATTTTGCAGCAGTAAACGAATCCACGCGCTCGTGAGAGTGCGTGGATTTTTG
>JBMNUW010000071.1:0-15282 GCA_050946475.1 Prevotella sp. | reverse complement strand
ACCAATATTGAAATCGAGCCTAAAGCTCTGGCTATCGGAGTACGATTGGAACATCCTTCCCATCTCATTGACCAAATACAGTACCATAATCGTCAAGGCAGAGGGAAATATCTACCTCCTGCAGAATATTCATTTGTAACTCAAGTAGACGGACGTGGCGTCTACTCATTCTGTATGTGTCCCGGAGGTTTTGTCATCCCGGCAGCAACAGGACCACAGCAAATCGTAGTCAACGGAATGTCACCATCCAATCGAGGCACTCAATGGTCAAACAGTGGCATGGTAGTAGAAATGCATCCTGAAGACCTCCCCGAAGATCTGCAGTCTGACGGCGATTTGAAAATGATGCACTATCAAGAGCGACTCGAAAGAAATTGCTGGCAGCAAGGCAATATGCGTCAGACTGCTCCAGCCCAACGCATGGTCGACTTTGTCAACAATCGATTGAGCTACGACCTGCCTCGCAGCAGTTATGCTCCAGGACTTATCAGCAGTCCTTTACATTTTTGGATGCCTCAGCCTATCGTTACCCGTCTACAACGCGGATTTCAAGAATTCGGCAAGAAGCGACATGGTTTTCTCACCAATGAAGCAGTGCTGATTGCAATAGAAACTCGCACATCAAGCCCTGTACGTATTCTCCGTGACAAGGAAACCCTACAGCATGTTCGTATTCAAGGACTCTTCCCCTGTGGTGAGGGAGCCGGGTATGCAGGAGGAATCGTGTCTGCAGGTGTTGACGGAGAACGGTGTGCGGAAATGTGTGCACAGTATTTACAAGCAAAATAGCCCCATAGGAGCTGAAAAGACTACAGTAAATATAATCAGAGAGCCTCACTGACTGGGTTATATTTTAATGGATGGGGATATGCTCATGTTGTCAAAAGTCAAAGCCATCCCCTTATAAAAATAATTACTATGCGATACCCTTATCAGAAGACCTCAATAAGCAGTGAAGAGCATCTCGTAAATTTAACATGATTATTCCATTATAAAACAAAAAAAAAGTCTGTGGCTGATCAGCCACAGACTTTTTTGTATCTCATGAAGAGCTTGTTCCTGAACAATTAATGATTGCTCGTCAAGTAATCTACGCCATTTTATTGAATGATTAAAGTTCAACAGCAGCACTTTCTAATGCATCTGGCTGCGAAAATCAGTTAATCTATCATTGGTGCTATCCCATTCATTAATCATGAAATACCTGTTCTGCACAAGACCAAGGGATAAAGTCTCGTACATGAATGAAATCATAAATTAATTATTCCAAATACTGTATATTTTGCGACGAATAACAAGGATATTACACAACGAGACTAGCACGAAAATGGAGAAACCAAGCAAAACAGCCGGCAACATATTACCTTCGTTGATGTCAGGGAATAGTGTTTCAATGACATCCGTATAATAAGCACGTACAAAGTAAAGTACGACGAGTGCAATGAACAACACTCCTAAATTCAGCACTACCGTCAGCCACTGATAAGGATGTGCCACACGACCGGGACTATAACCGATAAGCAACAAATTCTGTAGTTTAGAAGAATTCTTTTGCACTAACAGATAAATGCTGAGCATCAGAATGTAGAAGCTCAAAGCAGAAATAACAAGTCCTACAATCATTACCATAGTTACCATCAGACGAAGGAAATATGTTGTTTTCTCCGCATTGAGCTTATCATCCTCCACCTCATAGCCTTTTTTATCGATGTACTTAGCTATTGTCTCATCGGCGGGATTGTCAACTTTCATGATTAGTCTTGTAGGTTCGGAATGTTCTCCAGGAGCAAAGAAATTATTGCTCCAATCCATAAAGGCTTGTGGTACAAGGATAGTATTCAGTCTACTGGAAAAACCTATAACCTTGCCTTTGAAAGCTTCTTGATGATTATTACCTTGAATAAAAATTTGGAAGTCTATCATTCCCATGAGACCTTCACTGAGCTTTGGTAACGAATGACTTTGGGCAAATCCAAAATTATACATTGTAATATAGGTACGAGGCAGAATGATAGGTACCTCATGACTTCCGGGCGTATAGTGCCATTGAGTCAAAGGCACATCAATAAACTCATCAGGAACACTTTCAAAGAAAAGTTCTGAATTGAGTACATTGGTACCATTCACACCCATTTTTGCATCTACCTTATATTCGGTTGAAGTGAATTTACCCACACTAGTGGCAAATTTCTGTTGAGACAATGCATCTACCTCACCAGGAGCAAAACTATTGGTCTGTCCCGAGATTGTGTTGGCCATACCCACTTTTTTACTCACAATGAGATAGTCGGCCTTCATAAACGAATCCTCGGCCGTGAACACCGGAGCAACATCTCTGTAAAACTGATAGCCCAAAAGCACAATGAGCATTCCAAACAGATTGGCAAAGAAGAAGCCTACAAATTGAGGGATGCTGATATGTTGACGAAGTAATTTCCAAACTAAATTCATAGCAAGAGCGTTTTTTCGTAATCCAAATCCATATGTTTTCCGATACTAGTAACAATGACGCCGGCCCCTTGCGCATGAGCCTCTGTCATCATGATATCGCCCATGATTCGAGCATTGGAATCGTCGAGATGGGAGATCGGCTCATCGGCAAGAAGGAAATCGAAAGGCTGAGATAATGCTCTGATAAGGGCAACTCTCTGCTGCTGTCCAAACGACATGCGTCCAATCTTTTGCTGCATTTTGTCTGCAATACCAAGACGCTCGAACCATTCACGGAGTTGGTTATCTGTTTTCCATCCTGTAATCTTATTCTTTATCTGCACATTCTCCCACGCAGTAAGTTCTGGGAAAAGACGGAGTTCCTGGAACAGATGACTGACGTGGCGCTGTCGCATTTCTACCCACTGTCGCACACGGAAATCAGCTGTATCGCTATCATCGAAAATCACTTGACCTGTAAAATCGTGGCGATAACCAACTACATAACTACAGAAGGTACTCTTGCCTTTACCTGACTCTGCCTCAATAAGATAAAGATGCCCTTTACGAAATGTTACGTCCTGCTTCCATATTTCGGAATGCAAATCATCACGCTGAGCGAAGACTTGGGGAAGCACATTTTTAAAATGTATCGTTTCCACTGTGATTGTGCATTATTGCTATAAAACCTGAAAAATAATATTATCTCGTATATAGAATTGTATTTACGTTACCGAAAAGAGGACGCAGCATGGAGGTCACAGCCTCAGCCTTGTCGCCGGAAAAAGCCGACATATTAATGACCATAGCCATATGCTGGCCCTTAATCTTATTTGTCAGCTCTGATGAAAGAGGTGTAGACGCAGGGTGTACGCTTGCCAATGCTTTTTGTTCATTACTTCCACTCATGTATTCTTTGCTGGCGTTCACTCCAAAATAATAAGTTGTTTTGTCGCTTGTGTAATAATAACAGTCACGTCCCCAATCTCCGATTCTGCCCCCTTTAGGTACACTCTGTTTCCAATAGTCTACATCGGCCAGCCAATCCAGGCGTTGCATTTTTGCTGCCATCTGCAGTTGAAACTTATTTTCATCAATAGATGGCGTAACTATATAAAGGTCACCATCTATGCCCCGAATAATATTATCCATGTCAATGGCTGCATTAATGGCTGTAAGCATGGCTTGCACTCCCCTATTCTGCTGTATCAGTTTTATGAAATCTCTTCCATCAACATTCAAGAAGAGACCTATGACATCCGTAGAGGACATGGATTGAATATAATCCCCATGAATCGGTCTGAACACCTTGTCAGACTTTCGAATAGCGTCATTTATTTTACGATTAAAGGAAAAAGTCTGTCCGTTCATCCAAAAAATTCCATCGCTTGTTTTCAACTGAGCAGCGAGCCATACTTGGGAAGGTTCTGTATTCGCAGGAGCTCCAAGTGTAAGCGGCGCTACAATTTGTTGCGGCAAGGCTGACACTTGACAAACAAGAGACATAGCCCCTCCGATGGAGTCAAGCTTGGCAAACATTGGTGATGCCTGAATGCCTTCTTCATCATCCTGCTTGAAATAGCGTTGCATGAGCGACATCATCTCCGATTGAGCTGCTGGAAGGATAGGACCCATTATCATTAAACTGCAATCGTTCCAACCCATGAGCCAGTTGTTTGGCAGCAAGACGTAACGATTGTCTTGCCGTGAACTAATCTTCAATTTCCTTGATTCCAAGACGTCGGCGAGTTTATCGGCATCGCTCATTTTCGCACAAAATCCCAAATTGCCCTGACCATCCTCAAAAAGATAAATTTTTGAAGTGAGATCGATGCCTGCCTTACCGAGGTCACTCACATGAAGCAAAGTTTTAAGTACCGTCTTGCTTCCTGTACCCGTCATTTCCACAGGATCCATAGACAGAAGAAGCGAGCTCTCTGCCGGAATACAGTTTACATAATCACTATCAGAACATGATGTGCATACTATAGATAGCAGCAAGCACCATAAAAAAATAATCTTTTTCATTAAAATCGCATAATAATAAATAAATTGGATTCACACAAATGATATTATATCCTCATGACATGTCTCTTACTCAGTACGCTTTACAAGTTGTGCCATCATCACAGAATATAATCCGGCTGTCTCCGTGCGCAATCTGGCAGAACCTAGTGAAATAGAACAATAACCTGCATCAATCGCAGCTTGCACCTCATGAATGGAGAAATCCCCTTCTGGACCAACCAAAATGGTTACATCCTCTTCGGGGGACAACTTGGAAAGCGTATGATATAAATCTACTCGATTCACCTCGTCATAGCAGTGAGCTATGAAGCAATGACCAGAACGAGGATTAGCTATAAAATCATGAAAGGAGGTCATTCCATGCAAGACAGGCTTCCAAGGCTTGCGACTCTGTTTCATTGCAGAAACTATAATCTTATCTATCCTGTCAATACGAACCTGCCGCCTTTCAGAGAAATCACAATTAAGAAATGTCAATTCATCAAAGCCTATCTCTGTGGCCTTCTCAGCCAGCCATTCCATGCGCTCCATCATCTTCGTGGGAGCTATTGCAAGATGTATACGTCCCTTCCAGCTCCTGGATTGCGGTTGTACCTTGTCTATTTCATAAAAGCAATGCTTCTTATCTGCCTCTGTGACATGAGCATCATAGAAAGAGCCTTCTCCGTCCATTAGAAATATCTCATCACCCGCTGACAAGCGAAGCACTCTCACGGCATGAGCAGCCTCTTCCGGAGGCAAAGCTTGGCTCTCTCGTGCTTGGGGAACATAAAAATATCTTGCTTCTTTCATAAATTAAAGTTCTCACTCTATTTTCCTGTCTAAACCATTGATAAAAGTACGCCCTTTCTGAGAAAGCTATATATTTCTTTCCAAGGACTGTCTATTCGATGGCATGACAAATTTATCCTGTTTTACAACATCTATCGAGAACACATTATTAATTAATTGTCATCATCGTAAATATTGAGGAATTATGAATGTTTCGGTCTGAAGACGAAGGCGAACGCCAAGGCAACCAACAATGCATAAGCGGAAAATATAAACCAGCATGTCTGCCAATTTCCTTGTAAGAAGCCGTCCGTCCATGTGCAATAATGATTGACAACAGCACCAGCTGAAAGCGTACCTATTGTTGCTCCCAATCCATTAGTCATCAACATAAAGAGTCCCTGGGCCGATGCCTTTACTGAAGGCTCGCATTGTTGATCTACGAAAAGCGCACCTGAAACATTGAAAAAGTCAAATGCCACACCATAAACGATGCAAGAAAGAACAAAGAGCAACACTCCAGGCATGGTAGGACTACCAAGGCCAAAGAATCCGAAGCGCAGCACCCAAGCCAACATTGCAATCAGCATGACATTCTTGATGCCGAAACGCTTCATGAAGAAAGGAATCATCAGAATGCAAAGTGCCTCGCTGACCTGCGAAATAGAAGTAAGCAACGTGGCATTACTAGCTGCAAAAGAAGTGGCTACCGCCGGATCGGCACTCCCCTGAAAGCTCGTAATAAAAGGACCGGCAAAACTATTAGTTACTTGAAGAGACATTCCAAGTAAGCCGGAGAAGATGAAGAAGAGCGCCATATCACGACGCTTGAAAAGGCGGAATGCATTAAGGCCCAGCGTATCAGAGAGACTCTTTGGAGTTTTCTTAACAAGCCGGCACTCTGGCAGCGTAAAACAATAAGCAAAAAGAATGATGCTGAGTATGCCCGACACGCCAAACTGCATGTATGTGTACTGGAACTTGTGAAGATTCTGTGCAAAAGTGAAGAAAAAGCCGTTGTCGTAAGTGGCACAATTGACGAACCACATCGTAGCTATAAAACCAACTGTACCTAATACTCGGATTGGAGGAAAATCCTTAACCGTGTCCAGTCCATTTTCTTTCAGAATTGTGAAAGCAGTAGTATTAGCTAAGGCCAAAGTTGGCATATAGAAAGCTACACTGAGGGTATAAACTGCAATAAAAGCCCCTTTGTCGGGCAGCTCATTGCCAAAACCCGCTTGCATACCCATCCAACAAAGAACCAACATGAGAGCACCTGCCGCAAGATGACAGAAACCTAGCAGTCGTTGTGGCTGAACATATTTGTCAGCTATAATACCCATAATAGTGGGCATAAAGATGGACACAATACCCTGAATGGCATAAAACCAGGAAATCTTATCGCCCAGGCCGGCTGTTCCGAGATAGTTGCCCATACAGGTTAGGTAAGCTCCCCACACGGCGAACTCTAAAAAGTTCATCACGGCGAGGCGAGTTTTCATGTTCTGCTGCATGATGGTTTGTTGTTTATTTAATTGTGTGCAAAGTTAATATTTTTTGAATAAACCAAATGGAGAAGACCGTTAATGTTGTAAAAATGGATTAAAAATACGATACCCGCTCTCTGTTATTTACCTGCAAATAGCCTTGTACGGACAATTTTCACAGCGTCTCATATCTTCAGTAGGTTTGAAGGGTATACCAGGATTAAAGATCTCTGCCAGCAAATTTTGTAATCTGCTATAGAATTCCTTGCGGAAATTCATGACATCATCAATACGTCCGTCTTCCTGTTTCTTCCCGGTACCAAATCTCAACACCGGGTCATAATTCTTTCCGGAGGCCTGCCGTACAAAAAAAAGTGCTGGTTGTAACTTCTCCTGACCGGTAAGCCGTACTGGGGAATTAATCCCCTTCATTGCTTCGTCATACCAAAGAAAAGAGTAAAGAAATGTCTGTAGATAATAACTTGTATGTCTACTGTCAACCATATCGGATGAAAAAATCATATCCACGTCATGCGGCAGTGACGAGAGAGGACTACCTGTCTTATAGTCCACTATTCGCACAACTTCTTGACCGTTGTCTACCTTGCGGTCAATTCGGTCAATGGTTCCACCAATAGTCAACTCCATCTGTTTACCTTGTTCGGTATTAAAAGCTACTTTTCCGGATGTTTGCTGCTCCAGCCCAAGTATTTCAAAAGGAGCTCGTTGGCTGTCTATTTTCAATAACTGGACGAGATATTCCCGAATTACTTTACGATTGATAAGTTGAAGACCATTATATCCAGGGTGACCGCTATTATTTTTAAACAGAATTTCAGTAAAAGCCTGATCGATGAAATTATAAATAATATCTTCTGAATTCCGCACCTGTTCAATTGATTCCCTGGTTACTTGACGTCGACAGTTATCAGAAAGCCTTTGATAAACATTGAATGCCGCCTTATGAAAAATATCTCCAAATGTCCGTCCGTCCAAAGTTTCCTCTTCCTCGTCTTCGTCTTCCTTGAGACCAAGCACAGAATAGAAATAAAACTGCAATGGACATCGCAAATAGCGATTGATAGCCGTCGGGGAGAGATATGTTACTTTCCCTAGTCCAGACATCACCTCGCTTGATTTTTCGATAGTAGGATGCACTGTCATTTCCACGTCCTGCTCCGCTAAAAGTGACTTACGCTGAATGTCTGAGCGGATAACGAGTTGCTGAAGCATGAATCGACTCATTTCTCCACTTTTTCCATCGTCTGTTGCATTGTTATAAGTAATAGCAACATCAGAGGCTCTCTGTAATAAAGAATGGAAATAATAGGAATAGATTGCTACTTTGTTTTCCACTGTAGTCAGTCCATAGGCTTTACGGATAAGATGAGGGATAAGAGATGTGTCGTTTATTCCTTTCGGTAAATTTCCTTCATTACAAGAGAGCAACAACACATGATCGAAATCGAGATTACGAGTTTCCAAGACACCCATGATTTGGATACCTACAGCCGGCTCTCCATGGAAAGGCACAGATGTAGACTGAATGAGTTGACTCATGAGTTTACGTAAAATTATCAGACTCACTTCTCTCTTAGTCGATTGACTAGTAGAGGCCATCGCCTGTTCTTGCATCTCTTTCGCATTTGATGCATCGACGATATTTTCTTGTTTCAGACTATCATCAAAACCGGTTACCGACACTAAACTGTCCAGCCGATTCAGTAATGTAAACATCCGGAAAACGGATTCCTGTAACAAAGGATCGCTCTCTTCGGCAGCTCCTAATCCAACCATACGCACGATCTGCGCCAGCCAACCGACAAGACTAAGCTGATGACCTTCATAACGCATTTCAAACAGTAAAGACAAAGCAGGACTTCCGTCTGTGAGTTGACTGATTTTCGGATAATAATTGAATTGTTCCTTCAAGGAGACTGCTAACGACTGACAATCGCCGGAAAAGAATTTTGCAAGAGGATGAAAGAGCACATGCAAAACATATTTCAAACGAAACTGGCTGGCACTAACTCTGCCTCTCATTTGAAGCTCTAATAAATCGTTGACAAATGAACTTATCTGACACACCGAAAGGGGGTAACCAGTCGTGATATTTACCTTTAGATTCGAATCCGGCAAAGCATGAATGACCTGTTGCAAGAGGCGTTCATCGGACAGCACGATAGCAGTCCGTCTCCCGTCTTTTGCACGGTTTCTCTCCTGAATCCAGTGAGTAACAAATGCTGCCTGAACAGTCTCTGTAGATGCTGAATAATAAGTGATGGATTTAGGCCGTTTCATACGGTCATAAATCTCACGTTCAACAGCTTCTGTCGTAGTTAAATCACTGGTTAAAAGTTCATGCGACAATCGCTTAGAAGACAGTTCATTAGGAAACTTATCCAAATATGAACTAATATAACTTCCTGCTTCTTCATGAATATAGCTCTCATCATAATCCCAATAGAAGCTGGCCATACCCAAATCTTTTAGTCGGGTAAAGAGTTTCTGTTCTACTTTTTGCAGCAAATTGAAACCTACGAATATGTAATGGTCATAGACAAAATCAAGCTGCTCATCTTCTGCTACTTGTCTATAAAGCATACCTTCGTAGGCAAGTCCATGATTCATCAATCTCTTCCGGAAGTTGTGATAAATATCCTTCTGATATCCCCAAAATTTCTTGAATTCATCGGTAAGCGCAGAATTTAAGTCTCTTCCAAAAAATTGTCGCAGACTTTCTTTTTGCTCTTCCGTCAGATAGGAGTTGTCTTTGAGGTCTTCCAAGTCTTCCAAATTGGAATACACTTTGTCCGCATCGGCCATATTCTTGTCAATATCGTCGAAATCGGCTAACATCAACTGTCCCCATCCATAAAAATGATCGAGTGACTCAGCCTCCATTGTCGTTTGGATATAAGTGTCATAGAGCATGAAAATGAGTTCCATTTGTTCGGGGACCTTCAAGGGAGAATGATGACGAAAAAGGTCACTGATTGTGATATAGGCTGGACTCCATATCGGTTTGCTCGTACAATCAATGAAAGCCTGATTGAGAAAAAGAGAGGCTCTCTTGTTAGGGAAAACGACGGCCGTACGTGACAAATCGCCGCCACTTTTTGCCAAGATGTCCTTAGCCACATATTGCAGGAATGTATTGCATTTCATATTCAGAATCTTTCGATTGTTTATCGCAACAGGAATTCATGTCTTTTCAGTTCATGAAGACTACCGTTACTTACACATTAATTTATATTTTATATCTTCACCTGATACTTTATGGTTCATCACATTACTTTATATGTCATATCAGTCAACTGAAACGACTTTATTTGTCTTGATATACCATAGTTTACCCTTTACATTGACATAGCCCATATTACGGAGCAATGACACGTACTCCTTGACTTGCGTGAAGTGTTTGTGCTCCTCATCACCTGTCTTGAAATCGATGACGAGTGTAGCTCCAGGTCGGGTAATCACTCTGTCGGGACGTCGTTCATCAAGCCCTCCAAAAACAGTGTTACGAATCAAGATGCTCCGTTCATTAATTACTGTCCATTTACTTGAAAACCAATCAGCCACTTCTTTGTTTTTCATTTTTTTCTTCAAGTCTTCCATCAGATTTTCACGACTTACTTTTGTACCATAAAGCACGCCATCATATTCAAGCTGTTCCACTGCCTTTGGCAAGTCTTCTATCGTATAAATTCTAGCCAAAAGGTCATGAATCACATTTCCTGTTTTAATGTATTCCAATCGATCGGACTTGTCCTTATCAGAGAGTGGAGTCACGAAGCGCTGACTATCATTACTTTGCAGAAAAGTTGAAATTGCCTTATGGCTCACAAAGTCTACCTTAACTGAAGTTTCTAAAGGCTTAAAAACATTTACGGTCTGTTGTTGAATGTCTTCATGTTGCACTACTTGCTGACTTTCCAAGGCACCGAGTTCAAAAACTAACCGCTTTTCCTCAGTATTTTCCTCAAAAAGCCAATGGATGTCCTCACCAAATGGATTTTCTTCCTTTTTTTTATTGCACAATTCACTCAATGTATTCTTGACAAGCTTAGATGTATACTGAGCTCTGTCATATTTACCGAAAACTATAAGACTTGACTTGGCACGAGTAAATCCAACATAAAGCAAGTTGAGCGTATCAATAACATTCATGATATGCTCTTTAAGATAGTCTTCTCTATAATGGGATTTTAACAACAACTTAGCTTGCAAATTTACCGGAACAATAGACAAGTCGTTAAATGGCTTTTCATGTGGTTCCACCCATAGCAGACTTGACCATTTCTCTTCTTCCCAATCGCAATAAGGAAAAATGATGTGGGCATATTCGAGACCTTTGCTCTTATGAATTGTAAGCATCCGGATGCCATCAATATCGGCACTCTGAATAGACTTGCCGCAAAGATGATCTTCCCATTCCTTTATAAAATCAGAAAGGTCAGCCGAACGTTCCTCTACGAACTGCTGCAACTGGTCAATAAAAGTACAGACATAGGCTGTTTGTCCTTTCAACTGGTTCAAGCGAAAATCAGTATGGAGCTGCTGAGCTAAATCCATGAGGGAGAGATGAAGAAGTTGTTCACGTTTCCCCAAACTGAAATTTTCCGGCCATTCCTTTCCTTTACCAGCGATTTGAAACCAAATTTTCCGCAATGCCTCTTCACTGATTTTGTCTGTTGAATCTACCAATACCTTCATTGCATATACCATGGCCATCACTGCCGTGGAAGCATCCAGACGAAAAGCCTCATCGGATACCATCTTGATTCTTGTCGCCTTCCCTCGAACAGAAATTTCATGATCTTGAAACCAACGAGCAAGATATTGAATCTGCCGATTAGTACGCACGAGAACAGCTATCTCTCGCATGGCTACACCCTTCTCCAAAAGTTGCGATACTGCCTCACTAACTTTCTGAGGCATTTCTTCTTCATAACTGGCCTGAGGAAGTAGTTCCACACGTACATATCCTTTACGCTGCTTAAGGTGTTTTTCAGAAACATTCTGTTGCACCTTATTATATATATTGCTGATATCGTGCAACCTTTGGTCAGTGAAATTTCTCGTAACTTTATCATCTGTGCTTTCATTCAAAGCACCTGCACTGAGGGTGCTATTAAAATTACTTTTCTCCGATTGCTCTGCCAGGAGAGATGCCTCATGAAAAAAGACATTGTTGAATTTCACGATGTTATATTCCGATCGATAATTAACGTCCAGCGTTTCAGTGTTAATATTCGGATTTTGAGATTCGGTGAGGTTAGAAAGCATCTTCCAATCGCCTGATCTCCAACGATAAATGCTCTGCTTAACGTCACCTACTATCAGACTCCCTTTATATTGTGAAATACACTCATCTATCAACACTTTAAAATTTTTCCACTGCACCTTACTGGTGTCTTGGAATTCATCAATCATAATGTAGCGAATAGTGCCACCAATCTTCTCATAGATGAAAGGCGAATCGCTTTCTTCTATCATATCGCTCAACAGTTTTTGCGTACCACTAAGCAAATAACTGTTGGTTTGTTCGTTTATAGCGTTTACTTCCTCACTGATTCGTTTAAGCAAACGCAATTGATTAAGATTCCTTTGAGTGGCAATGGCTGTATTAACATCAAACACACATTTATGACGCGCTTGTTCTGCCTTATTGAGCAATTTCCCAACGTCCTCGATAATCGTATTGGCATAAGGTTTATCAATATCTGCCTTCTTCACCATACTCGAAGGATTACTCAAAGCCTTTAAAATATAGGAATTGGGTACATTATCGGCGCAATATGCTTCATGTCCACTCTCCAGCTTCCTAAAATATCCAGGAGCATTTTGTAACGGTCGCGAAAACAGCTCGTCGTCAAGGCCTAAGTTTTTAAATTCCTCTGCAAAGGACTTCATCGTCTTGTCTGCCTTGTCAATAATGCCACGAAGTGATTTTATGTAATTATCAAAGAATGCGTCTGTCGTTTGAAGAGCTGATAGCTGATCTGCATGATTCTGATAGAACTCACTCGACAATAATTTGCTGAAGTCCTTAATTTTATCAATAACATTCCAGTTTTTATTGTCCTGCATCTGCTGAGAAATGAAACTCATTATCCATCCCAACAACGGATCTTTTTCACTCTTGATGTTCTCAATGATATTATCCACTGCCTGCTCTTCTACTTCAGTATCATTGAGACTTACCTTTAGATTCGCCGTCAGATTGAGTTCTCTGGCAAGTCCTCTAAGTACACGCTGGAAGAAAGAGTCGATGGTTTCAACCCGGAAATAGTGGTAATTGTTCAAAAGATTGTTTAATGCAGTTTCAGCCTGCTTTCGTATATTGCCTTCATTCATACCAGGCAATTGAGCCTGAAGATTATGAAGATAATCGTCTCCCTCAGACAAACGACGGCTCAGTGCATAAAGAGTACTTAGAATACGCGTTTTCATCTCGTCAGTTGCTTTATTGGTAAAAGTCACGGCAAGAATGTACCTGTAGTTTTCTGGATTCTCAATAAGTAGTTTGATATAAGCAACGGTCAACGTAAAAGTTTTCCCGCTGCCAGCACTTGCCTCCCGAACTTGCAAGGGAGCTTCGTTGGAATTATTTATCTGTTGCATTGTCCTATCAAATTAAAGGCTCTGACTTACTGCAAATTTACAACTATATTTTTAAATCGTTATGGCTCCGACAAACAATTTAAATCAAGAAACAAGTGGATGTGTTATTTTTGTGAGAAAATATAATAATGTTCAAGTAGACTCGTTTATTAAATAGAAATTACATACAACATTTAATAAATCAACGCCTATGACGCTCTTTACGCCCAAGAAATTGCATCCGTCACCTCACACGCTGATGCTTATCAAATATGTCGCCCATACATATCGGGTGACAGATACGTCAAGCAATAAAAATTTTTATAGTCTAAACTAATGAAAAACGAAATACTTGTATCGCCTTCTTTCCTTGCTGCTGATTTCACAAAGGTCAGTGACGAAATAGCAATGATTAATAAGAGTGAGGCCGACTGGCTTCACTTCGATGTTATGGACGGTGTTTTTGTACCTAACATCTCCTTTGGATTCCCTATTATGGAAGCAGTCGCCGCCATTTGCAAAAAGCCTCTTGACGTACACTTTATGATTGTCAAGCCCGAACGGTATATCGAACATACAGCCCGTTTAGGAGCCATGATGATGAATGTGCACTATGAAGCCGTTACACATCTTAACCGGGTAATTCATGATATCCATGATGCTGGAATGAAAGCTGGCGTTACCCTCAATCCTTCCACCCCCGTCCATTTACTGGAAGATGTTATTGAGGACGTGGACATGGTACTACTAATGGGCGTCAATCCTGGATTCGGAGGACAGGCATTTATCGAAAATACAGTCCGGAAAGTAGCAAGATTGCGTAAACTCATCAGCGAAGCCAATGCTCATGCACTTATCGAAGTGGACGGTGGTGTTAACGGTTCTACGGCTCCACGTCTTGTAGCGGCAGGTGCAAATGTTCTAGTCAGTGGAAGTTATGTCTTCAAGAGTGAGAATCCTCTGGAACGCATCAAAGAATTAAAGTCATTGTAGATGAGCGACCATTAATGGCGTACGTCTAACTGCAAACCATGTGTCTTGGCAAGCCGTCGCATATTAATGATTGCATAACGCATTCGTCCCAAAGCAGTGTTAATACTCACTCGGGTCGATTCTGCTATCTCCTTGAATGACATCCCTTGATAAAAGCGCATGAACACAACCTCACGCTGAGCTGCCGGCAGAAAAGACATTAACTTCTTGACATCATTCAATACCTGAGCGTCAATCAACACATTTTCGATGCTAGAGTCAACCACCGCTTTACCATCCAATGCCGAAAGGTCGTTGTCATTAGGCTGGTCAACAATACGAGCTGAACGTCGCAAACGAAACCAGTCCATCACCACATTATGAGCTATCCTTATACACCATGCGGAAAACTTGCCTGTGGGTGAATACTGTTTATGTTGAAGGCGTACAATAATTTTAACAAACGACTCTTGAAAAAGATCGTCTGCCAAACTTTCATCTCCCACAAAAAACATGATATAAGAGAATAACTTTTCTTGATAACGTGACAACAACAAGTCAAACGCCTGATTGTTACCCTCCATATAGCATACGGCCAATTCTTCATCGGTCATACTCGTTATTTTTTTCATTTTCATTCCTATACTTGATGAGGTAAAATTCAATCTATAGGCGTAATTCTTTAAGTTGACATTATTTAATTTGTGGCAAAAATAAATATTTTTGAAGAAACTTCCAAATATTTAATAGACAAAAATTATTTATTTATCTTTGACACATTATATTATAATAATATTGTATAGCTACATATCCACTTAATACCTGACTATTATTTGCGATTAATACCTAAACCGTTCCAAAACGTAGTAAGCTAAAATAATTTTACAAGTAGACATGTGATAAGACACATATTCTTAAAATCTCATCACTAGAAATTTTTCTTCATTCGTAGAAACAGATTCCAGCTAAAGATATGATTAGG
>JBMNUW010000070.1:0-15502 GCA_050946475.1 Prevotella sp. | reverse complement strand
TATGAATTAAAGACGGCTGGTTTGTTAATCTCTCTTAAAAGCGGAGAGTATTAGAGTTTTGTCTCATCACCTTTGGAAAGTTTTTAGTAATTTTGCAGCTGATTTAGTCCGCAGAGGCTCGAACAAGCGCCTATCTGAACCGGCCGCCTCACGGAAAAACCCGTTTAATAATAACAAAATGTACGCAATCGTAGAGATTAACGGTCAGCAGTTCAAAGCCGAAGAGGGCAAGAAGCTCTTTGTGCATCACATCAAGGATGTAGAGGCAGGCAAGACTGTTGAGTTTGACAAGGTACTGCTCGTTGACAAGGACGGCGCAGTGACTGTCGGCGCTCCCACTGTAGAAGGAGCAAAAGTTGTAGTTGAAGTAGTGAACCCCCTCGTAAAGGGCGACAAGGTGCTCGTATTCCGCACACATCGTCGCAAGGACGAGCGCAAATGGAAAGGTCATCGTACCCAGTTCACTCAGGTAGAAGTTAAACAAGTAATCGCTTAAAGGAGGACAACACAATGGCACACAAGAAAGGTGTAGGTAGTTCTAAGAACGGCCGTGAGTCGGCTTCTCAAAGATTAGGCGTTAAGATCTGGGGCGGTCAGTCCATCGTTGCAGGCAACATCATCGTTCGCCAGCGCGGTAACAAGCACTTCCCCGGTGAGAATGTTGCACAGGGCAAAGATGACACACTCTATGCGCTGACCGATGGCGTGGTTTATTTCCACAAGGGTCGCCGCAACAAGAGCACCGTGTCTGTGCTCTCACCCGAGGCTTACGCTGAAAAGACAAAGAAAGCCGACGCGTAAAAAATAAATTTCAACTTATTCCAAACAAACACAGAATGCCAATCTTCTTTCGAGAGGATTGGCATTCCTGCATTTTATAGATACCTTTTTTTGCTGAACTTAAGCCTAAACGAAAATATTTATGTAACTTTGCAATTGAATCCCAACAAGATAAACGTCAGGCGACGAGCCAATGCCTTCAACCACTTTAACAGAAGTGCTTAAGAGACAAATCGTCAGCCAAATACATCAACATAGCATTAAGAAATCATTAAAAAACATACAGCATTATGCTTACACTAAAACTCATCAGTGAGGAAACTGAACGTGTAATTAAGGGACTGGAAAAGAAGCACTTCGAAGGTGCCCGCGAGGCCATTGAAAAGGTCTTGGAGTATGACAAGCTGCGCCGTGAATCTCAGCAGAAGCTCGACGCTAACAAGCAGAAGCAGAATCAGCTCTCCAAGCAGATTGGCGGCTTGATGAAAGAAGGCAAGAAAGAGGAAGCTGAAAGCATCAAGGAGCAGGTGGCTGAACTCAAGGCTGCTGACAAGGCTCTGCAGGAAGTCATGGAGAAGGCTCAGAAAGACATGACCGAAGAACTGCTCCAAATCCCCAACATCCCCAACGACGACGTGCCCGAAGGTAAGGACGCTTCTGACAATGTCGTGGTGAAAGAAGGCGGCGTGAAGCCAAACCTCGGTCCCGATGCTCTCTGCCACTGGGACTTGCTCAAGAAATATAATCTCGTGGACTTCGACCTCGGCGTGAAAATCACCGGTGCCGGATTCCCTGTCTATATCGGCAAGATGGCACGTTTCCAGCGCGCCCTTGAGGCTTTCTTCCTCGACGAGGCCCGCAAGGCCGGCTATCTCGAGATTCAGCCACCTTATGTGGTCAATGAGGCCAGCGGCTATGGCACCGGTCAGCTTCCCGACAAAGAGGGACAGATGTATCATGCCAATCTCGACAACCTCTATCTCATCCCCACGGCTGAAGTGCCTGTCACCAATATATTCCGCGACGTCATCCTCGACGAGAAAGACCTGCCTATCAAGCGTTGCGCCTACTCAGCTTGCTTCCGTCGTGAGGCTGGCAGTTATGGCAAGGATGTACGCGGATTGAATCGTCTCCACCAGTTCGACAAGGTCGAAATTGTACGCATTGATACCCCGCAGCACTCCTACGAGTCACTCAAGGAAATGCTTGACCATGTAGAAGGACTGCTCCAGAAACTGGAACTCCCCTACCACATCCTGCGCCTCTGCGGCGGTGACATGAGCTTCACCTCTGCCATCTGCTACGACTTCGAGACTTGGAGCGCCGCCCAGGGTCGCTGGCTCGAAGTGAGCTCCGTTTCCAATTTCGAGAGCTACCAGGCCAACCGACTCCACTGCCGCTATCGCCACAGCGATGACAAGAAGATTGAGCTTTGCCACACCCTCAACGGATCGGCACTCGCTCTACCCCGCATCGTGGCCTCTATCATCGAGGACAATCAGACACCCGATGGTATCCGCGTGCCGAAAGTGCTCGTGCCCTACTGCGGTTTTGAAATGCTCGACGACAAGAACTTTGACTAATAACATATTTAACAAAGCGCAGTCCCCTGTTGGAGTACTGCGCTTTTGTTATTTCTTCTATCCTCTAAACAGGAACGAGGTACTTCACAAATAGGACAATGAGACAGAACCGCGAAAGACCTGCCGCCTGAAAATTTTCTCTCCTGTTTGAAGAAGACATCGCATGAAATATTTAAAAGAGACACCATAAATCTTATAATCTTCTGTTTAAAGGATACACCATATAATATATAAGGAAACACGCCCAATGAGATATTTCGCCTGGATTCGCTTCGACGGCACCGCCTATCACGGCTGGCAGATTCAGCCCAACGGTATGTCCGTACAACAACGGATTGAGGAAAGTCTGTCGCTGCTTCTCCGACAGGAAGTAGAAGTGACAGGAGCAGGACGCACCGACGCCGGCGTACATGCCCGACAGTTACCCTGCCACTTTGACCTCGCAGAAACCATAGACACCAGTCAGCTCTGCTTTCGTCTCAACAGACTGCTGCCAAACGACATCTCATGCGACAGGATAGAGGAGGTGACTCCCGATTTACATGCCCGTTTTTCCGCCAAAAGCCGCACCTACCGCTACTTCGTCCATACAGCCAAAGACCCATTCCGGCGCAACTATTCCGTGGAGATGCACTGGCAATTAGACTTTCCGCTGATGAACGAGGCTGCAGCATGGCTTTGCGAAGTTGAGGATTTCCGCGCGTTCTGCAAGGCTGGAGCCGACGTAAAGACAACGCTCTGCCATGTGACCCGTGCCCAATGGGTGCAGACTTCCGACACTTCTTATTATTTTGAAATCTCTGCCAATCGGTTCCTGCGCAACATGGTGCGCGCCGTGGTGGGCACGCTCATCGAGATAGGTCGTCACCGCATCACGCTGGAACGTTTCCGGAAAATCGTCAAAGAGGGAACCCGGAGCGATGCAGGAGAATCAATGCCTGCTCACGGGCTCTTTCTTTGGGAAGTAAGCTATTAAACAAAGGCGTGAACCTCTCACACTTTATAAAAAATATAGAACTATCAAGATATTATAGTGGTATAAAGAATTCTAAAGATCTCGATTCCTTCCCCACCCGTTAATTTCAAAAAAACATAATCATGTGGTTAGTCTTAGCATTTATTTCAGCCGCTCTTCTCGGCTTCTATGATGCATTCAAGAAAAAGTCGCTTCAGGATAACGCCGTTATTCCAGTTCTCACGCTCAACACCATTTTCTCATCTCTGATATTTCTGCCGTTCATTGTGCTTTCCGCCACGACCACCACGCTTGACGGAACCATCTTCCATGTAGCCTCCGGGGGCTGGGAAATGCATCGTTACATCTTGCTCAAGAGCCTCATCGTGCTCTCCAGTTGGTTACTGGGCTATTTCGGCATGAAGCATCTGCCCCTCACAATCGTGGGCCCTATCAACGCCACTCGACCTGTGATGGTGCTTGTCGGTGCCCTTCTCGTCTTCGGTGAGATGCTCAACGTATGGCAGTGGATTGGTGTGGCTCTCGCTGTAGCCTCTTTCTTCCTGCTAAGTCGGTCGGGCCGCAAGGAAGGCATCGACTTCAGGCACAATCGTTGGATAGCAGCCATTGTCGGAGCCGCCGTTCTCGGAGCCGTGAGTGGTCTCTACGACAAATATCTCATGGCATCACCTGCCGATGGTGGTGTCGGAATCGACCGCATGGCTGTCCAGTCATGGTACAATCTCTATCAAATGGGCATGATGCTCGTGATGCTTGCTTGCCTTTGGTGGCCCACCCATAAGCGCACCACACCATTTCACTGGCAATGGTCCATTGTAGGTATCAGTCTGTTCCTTAGTGCAGCCGATTTTGTCTATTTCTATTCACTTAGTCTGCCAGGAGCCATGATATCCATCGTATCGATGGTTCGGCGTGGTAGTGTCATCGTCAGCTTTCTCTTCGGCGCCCTGATATTTCATGAACACAACCTCAAAGCAAAGGCCGTCGACCTCGCCCTTGTACTCCTTGGAATGGTCTTCCTGTATATCGGAAGTAGGTAAATCTTACTTTTTCTCACTTTTTTCGAATAAAATCTTTATTAAAGTTTTGTTTTTGGAAAATAATATATAACTTTGTAACCAAATTAAGAAAAGTAAGAGAAAAATGTCATTTCTGCGCAGGATGACGATACCATTACAACCAATAAAGATATTAGCACATGAAAGCAACAGAAGTCGTGGAGAATCTCAAACGTAGATTCCCCGGGGAGCCCGAGTACATTCAGGCCGTTAGTCAAGTCCTTGGTACTATCGAGGAAGAGTACAACAAGCATCCGGAATTCGACCGGGCCAATCTCATTGAGCGTCTCTGCATTCCCGACCGCATTATTTCTTTCCGCGTAAACTGGGTAGACGACAAGGGTAACGTACAGACCAATATGGGTTACCGCGTGCAGCACAACAACGCCATCGGCCCGTACAAGGGCGGCATCCGTTTCCACGCCTCCGTGAATCCCTCCATCCTTAAATTCCTGGCTTTCGAGCAGACCTTCAAGAACTCACTCACCACACTGCCAATGGGCGGTGCCAAGGGAGGATCTGACTTTTCGCCCCGCGGCAAGTCCAACGCCGAGGTGATGCGCTTCTGCCAGGCTTTCATGCTGGAGCTCTATCGTCACATCGGTCCCGACGAGGATGTACCTGCTGGTGACATCGGCGTAGGCGGACGTGAGGTAGGCTACATGTTCGGCATGTACAAGAAGCTCACCCATCAGTTCCAAGGTATCCTCACCGGTAAAGGACAGGAGTTCGGCGGTTCTCGCATCCGTCCTGAGGCAACTGGTTATGGCAATGTCTACTTCATGCAGAACATGCTTCACACACGCAACATTGAACTGAAAGGTAAGACCGTGCTGGTTTCCGGCGCCGGTAACGTGGCTCAGTACACAATGGAGAAACTCATTCAGCTCGGTGCTAAGCCTGTAACCTGCTCCGATTCCGACGGTTACATCTATGACCCAGACGGCATCGACGAGGAGAAGCTCGCTTACATCATGGAACTGAAGAACATCGAGCGTGGTCGCATCCGCGAGTATGCCGAGAAGTATGGTGTGAAGTATGTTGAAGGTGCCAAGCCCTGGTTCGAGAAGGCAGACATTGCTACTCCCTGTGCCACACAGAACGAGATCAACGAAGAGGCCGCAAAGGCTCTCGTGAAAAATGGTGTTATCGCTGTATGCGAAGGTGCCAACATGCCTACAACACCTGAGGCTATCAAGGTATTCCAGGATGCCAAGATTCTGTACTGCCCGGGCAAGGCAAGCAATGCCGGTGGCGTGGCAGTGTCTGGACTGGAGATGACGCAAAACTCCGAACGTCTGCGCTGGAGCCGCGAGGAAGTGGATGCCAAACTCCACGCCATCATGGATGAAATCCACGCAAGCTGCGTGAAATACGGTACCCAGCCCGACGGATACATCAACTATGTCAAGGGTGCTAATGTTGCCGGCTTCCTCAAGGTGGCCAAAGCAATGATGGCTCAGGGCATCGTCTGATAAATAGACTTTGTATGCGACGAATCTGTCGCATTCGACAATAAAAAAGGGGAATGGAGCCGATTGCTTCCATTCCCCTTTATGCTTTTACCCATTCCCTTTAGAAGATTTCATTATTTCTGAACTTTCACCACCACAGAACTTTTGCTCCTCAGAATGAGAAATTCCGGAAACATGGAAAGACTACATTGTCATGTCGAAAGAGATCTTGCACAATAATACGAATTACCTCCTGTCAATGTTCCGTTGGCAGCACTCAAATTGAGAATCGAAATATGGTATAAAAGAAAAGGATTACATTACATGCCCAATGGATAATCCCTCGTAAGAAACTGTCATAATCAAGAGATAACCCATGAAAAATTGCTCAAGAAAACGGCATACCCATTCTTACCATTATCATCATGAGAACAGCGGGAGAAACACCCATCCTATTGCGCAACTCTGCTATCATTTTCGCCTTCCTTTTCTTCACTAAAGACTCACTGATGCCTAAACGTGTAGCTACTTCCGCATTTTTCAAGCCTTCCTCGAAACTCAGATGGAATATCTGACTCAAAGACTCAGGAAGACTTTCGATGGCTTCCGAAAGCATGTCAAGTGTCTCCTGACGGATGATGGCATTACTCAAGTCCTCAGACACATCGAACGACTGTGAAAGATAGTTCCGCTGACTCTGCTGCTTGCGCAATAAATTGATGGCATTGTTATGTGCCACGTGATAGAGATAAGATTTCAATTGCTGCGGCGTATTAAAGGAACTGCGAATTGCATAAGACTTAAAAATAGCTTCCTGCACACAGTCTTCTCCCAGCATCGACTGCTCGTCACCTAAAATGCCAAGAACGAAAGAGAGCAACGACGGATAAACCTCAACAAAAAATCCGTCTATCTGTCCAACTCTGAAGTCGCGTAGCATTTCGGCAGTAATAACCATGTTTCCTTTAATATTTTATCGCAAAAGTAATAAGAAATACATCAATAGACAAAAAATTATTGAGATTTTATTAATTTTTGTTGTCCTTTTTTAGCTTCATCACGTTTTAATAACAAATACTAATAAAATGAAACCGAAAGAAGACCAAATCGCAATCATTATCAGCAAAATGATGCTGACGGGAAAAGACAGCATCTCTGCTGAGGAAAAGGTCAAACTGTCGGAGTGGAGAAAAGGCAATGAGGCCAGGGAAAAACTCTACCGACAGCTCACCGACCCGGAATATCTTAAAATCCACCTACAGCAGTTGCAGGCCATTGACTGCCGCAAACCGCTCAGGGATATGCAACAACGCATTGCCAACTCTCAACGACCGAAGCGACAATGGCATCGAGTGGGACTGTTAGTCGCAGCCTCAGTGCTGGTTCTCGTCGCTTTAGGTGTGGCACTCTTTAAAACTGTACAACCGGCGAAAAACGACAAGGCCAACACGCAAATCCTTGCTGTCCAGACCATCAGTCACGGCACCACTAAGGCCACCCTTTCTCTAAGCGACGGACAGGCTGTGCAATTAGGAAGTGATTCCAAGGAAAACGCCCGACGGCTGAGTCAACTCGACACCGAACATCAGCAGCTGCGCCTCAACACACCAAGAGGCGGCGAATTCCATATCAGACTTTCTGACGGTACCGAAGTGTGGCTCAACGCCGGCAGCCAGCTGTCTTATCCTAACAAATTTGAGGGCGATGAGCGACATGTAATCCTCGTTGGAGAAGCCTATTTCAAAGTAAAAAAAGATGCTCGTCATCCCTTCGTGGTAGAAGCTGGCGGAGAAACGGTCACAGTTCACGGCACGGAGTTCAACATCAATGCCTATCCTGACCGTGACAAGGTTTATACCACCTTAGTAAGTGGCTCTATCACCCTCACCGGCAAGGGAGAAAATCATGTGGGACAGCGTCTGAAACCCGGTCAGCAGGCTGTACTCGATGAGAATCAACAAGAGGTTACCGTTCGGCACGTCGATGTGAAGACCACTACAAGCTGGCGCGAAGGACGATTCGTATTCAACGACCGGACACTCGGCGACATCATGCTTGAGCTGAGCCGCTGGTACGACTTCGACTATACACTCACCGATGCCCGACTTCGCTCCACGGTGTTCATGGGCAGTGTGCCTCGCTACGCTCACTTTTCAGAAGTACTTCGAATCTTAGAGATGAGCGGAGGTATTTCCTTCAAGGTGGAAGGCAGGCACGTCGAGGTGATGCCCCGGCCATGAGTTTAAATGGTATAAGCTCTGCTCCACTATCTACGAATTGCCGAAAGCGAGACTGCAACCTTTCACGAGTAATCCTATTTCGGAGCTGTAATCTTTCACCAATATCCTACTCTTGTGTGTACTCAATAATATACGAGATCCATTCTATTTCAAAGTGAAATACAATTATTCCTATCAAGAAGTAATTTGTATAAAATCCTATAATTAAGCAATATGTGTATGAGAGAGAGAATCATCATCCTTATCACCCTCACGCTTCTGTTGATAACTCCAACAGAATTGTCTGCACAGAACTACTCAGTGGACTATAAGCAGGAAAGCATTGAGCAGGTGCTGGCAGACTTGAAGCGAATGACAGGCTATGAGTTTGTCTATCAGAAACAGGCCCTGGCTAACGTACCCGACATTACCTGCAAGTGTTCACGCTCCAGTCTCAAGGAGCTCCTTGACGAAGTTCTCGGGCAAAGGGGTATCGACTATGAAATTGTGGGTAAGACCATCATTCTGAAGGCAGACAAAATCCGCCAGCACAACGCCATCGCCGTTAACGGTACTCTCATTGACGAAGCTGGTTATCCGCTCGGTTATGCCACCGTGAAGGTGAAAGGCACCAAGACGGGAACTGTAACCGACATCGACGGAAAATTCTCACTGATTATTGAGGGAATAAAACGCCCCACCCTCGAATTTTCCTACATCGGTTATCTTCCTGTCAGCCGTACCATTTCCAATCCCGCGAAAGGCCACAACATGAAAGTCATCATGCACGAGGACAAGTCGCAGCTTGACGAAGTGGTAGTCACGGGTTACCAGGTGCTCAACAAACGGAGCCTCACCTCTGCCGTCACAACGGCAAAGATGGAAGACTTGGAACGTACCGACGTAAGCTCACTCGACCAAATGCTTGAGGGAAAAATCCCCGACCTATTGGTTACGAACAATTCCGGCGAGATTGGTGTAGCACCGAAAATCCGCATCCGTGGTACTTCTACGCTCATCGGCAACCGTGAGCCGCTTTGGGTAGTAGACGGGATTGTAGTGAAGGACCCTGTGAACATTTCACCCGAAGAGCTTAACGACCCCGACTATGTGAACCGTATTGGTAATGCCATCGCTGGTATCAATCCGCAAGACATCGAGCGTATTGACGTACTGAAGGATGCCGCTGCCACCGCCATTTACGGTACCAAAGCCGCCAACGGTGTTATCGTGGTGACCACCAAGCGAGGCTACGAGGGCAAGCCGCAGGTGAGCTACAACTTCTCCACCAACTTCAAGATTCGTCCAAGATATTCAGACAGGTCAGTGGATGTGATGAATTCCAAGGAGCGCATCCAATTCTCCCGTGAACTCTACCAGGACCACTATGTCTATCCTTCCAATATGACCACGGTGGGATATGAGGATGCATTACTGAAGCTCTACAATGGAGAGTACAACTACTCGCAGTTCACCAATGCCGTGAGTGCCTACGAGACGCAGAACACCGACTGGTTTAAACTGCTTTGCCAGGATGCCTGGAGCTCTCAGCATACAGCCAGCATCAGCGGCGGATCAAAGAAGACCCGCTACTATGCCTCAATGGGCTACAACAAGGACAACGACGTGATAAAGTCCAACACCAACGAGAGGTACACTTGGTCGATGAACCTCGACAACACCTTCTCACGGCTGCTCACTGCCTCGTTCACCTTCAACGCCTATCATTACACGCGCAATTACTATCAGGACGAGATTGCACCTCTCAACTACGCCTACACTACTTCGAGATGTATTCCTGCCTACGATGCTGACGGACAATATTATTACTACAAGAAGAAAAACTCCTCTTACACGGAATACAATTACAATATTCTGAACGAATTGGAGAACAGCTACAAGAAGCAAAAGGTGAACTCCATGACCTTCACCACCAATCTTCAGTTCACTTTTACGGACTGGCTGAAGGCAAACGCCATTCTCTCTGTCACCCATCAGAACACCAACATCGAGGGATGGTGGGGTGAAAAATCCTATCATATCGCCGCCTTGCGTGGAAGTGATTTCGGCTCTTCCGAAACCAACTACGACATCAACACCTGCCCACAGGGAGGCGAACTTTCGGAGAATGACATCACCGACCGCAACTACACGGCACGCTTCCAGCTCGATGCCAACAAATACTTCGGTCCCGACGATATGCACAACATCGACGCCACCTTCGGTATCGAGATTAGCTCTGACAAATACAAGGAGCACGCCACAACCAGCCGCGGATATTTCCGCGACCGTGGCGAGACCTTCGTCAGCGACATCGACCCCACGAAGTACACTGCCTATGCAGCCTGGCTGGCTTCCAACGTACCCTCAATAACGGACAACCTCACCAACACGGCATCCGCCTATCTCTCCGTAACCTATGCCTACAAATCTATCTGGCGAGTGAATCTCAACGGACGTATTGACGGAAGCAATAAGTTCGGCGACCGCAGCAACGACAAGTTCCTGCCCATCTGGTCCTTATCGGGAAGCTACGATGTGAGCCACTGGCTCAAGGCTAAATGGATAGATTACATTACCGCCAAGGCCAGCTATGGTTTCCAAGGCAATATGCTCGACACGGAAAATCCGCTCCTGACCATCCGAAAGGGTGCTATGAGCAGCTATTACAACGAATATACTTCCACCGTGGAGCAACATCCCAATCCCAATCTGAAATGGGAGAAGACATCTTCATACAATATCGGACTGGATATGAGTTTCTTCGACCACAAACTGGAAATGGAAATTTCAGCCTACTATAAGAAAACTCGCGATGCCTTCATGAACAAGAATATCAGTTCCGTCAACGGTGTGACAAGCTACGTCATCAACGGTGGTGATGTGACCAACAAGGGTTACTCCTTCGATATCACCGCCACGCCCATCCGCACCAGAGATTTTCGCTGGAGTCTGTCAACCTCTATCTCCAAGGTCATCAACTCCATCGACTCCCGACCCGATGCGCAGACCTACGACTTGGAAGACTTCCTCAACGGAACGGCTCTCGTCAAGGGACAGAGTGTAAACACCTTCTACAGCTATCGCTTCATCGGACTGAGTCCTGTGGACGGCGGTCCGCTGTTCGATGACTTCTACGACAACCGGGAGGTTCTTCGCGGCTTGAGCAAATACGATACTTATACTACTGTCTTGGAGGCTTCCGGCAAACGCGATGCCGACATCCAAGGCTCACTCACCAACACCTTCCGCTATAAGAACTGGCATGCAAGCATCAACCTCGGCTACAGTCTCGGTGCCAAGACCCGACTCTTCGCCATGTATGGCAGCGCTGCATCGGGCGGCGCCTACGGATATGAAATCTACTCGGAGAAGAACTATAGCCGTGACTATATGGACCGGTGGAAGAAACCGGGTGACGAACTGCACACCAATATCCCGGCAATCATCAGTTCCAGCAGTGATGCCTATTATAAGTATTCGAGATTATGGACTGACTACGGCGGCATGGACGACTTCCAGCAAATTGCCGACAACTACTGGGATATGTACGACTACAGTAACGCCAGAGTGGTGAGCGCCGACTATCTCAAGTTGCAGAGTGTGAGCGTCACCTACGAACTGCCCTACAAGACCCTCGACCAAATCGGACTGCAGCGACTGGCATTCACCCTTTCAGCCTACAATCTCTTCACCATCTGCGACTCCGCACTTAAGGGACAAACTCCTACACAGGGCGGTTTCTCTACCATACAACTGAGCGACCGACCCAGTTTCTCCTTCGGAATGAACATCATCTTCTGACCCCTAACAGATTGTAAAAAGAGATATAACACATAAAACAGAAAGAAAATGAAAATATCATATTGCCAACATAAGATGCTGAAACACACTGTCGGCGGGGCGCTCCTTCTCGCAGCATTGTCGCTGACCGGATGCTCCAGCGACTTCATGGAAGAATATTCGCAGGACCTCAGTCACGTGAAGTCTGTCGACGACTTGCAGGAACTGGTCATGGGCGACTGCCTGCTGCCCTTGAGCCTTTTCGAATACAGCGACTACTATTATTCCTATGAGAATCCTAACTATATGGTGCTTCATTTCATGGGCGACGAGCTTACCGAAAATCTCAAGCCCTCAAAAAAGCACGACCCAATGAATGCAGCCGAAAACTTCTTCCCTTATTTCACATGGCAACAGTCGTGTAACCTCGACTATGAGGGCAACAACTCCAAGGAGGATCAAGAGGCTGCATTCTGGGATTTGGGCTATGAGAAGATAGGCAACTGCAATATGGTCATCGACGCGGCTGAAGACGTTGACGCCAACGACGAGGAGGAACAGAACACCCTTCATCAGGCATTGGGCGACTGCTATTTCCTCCGTGCGTTCTATTATTTCACACTGACCAACCTCTACGGCAAGCCCTACGCGCCCTCCACGGCATCCTCAGACCTCGCTGTACCCATCAAGCTGACAGCCTACATCGAGGACAAGGAATTCACACGCAATACCGTAGCGGAATGCTATAATCAGATAGTGAGCGACCTCAATGCCGCCGAGGAACAACTCAAGCAGGTACAGACCACCGCCTCTATCTATCATTCAAGTCTCGCCGCTACCTACATTCTCCATTCGCGTGTTGCCCTCTATATGCAGGACTGGAGCGAAGCGCAAAGCTATGCCAAACTGGCTTTGGAACAGAATAGCACTCTTCAGGACCTCACGGCATGGACCACAGAGACGACCGGTTATCCCATCAGTTCCGACAATCCCGAAGTACTCTTCTCCAATGGAGCCAGTTGCTTCGGCAACTACATCTATGTGAGTCCGCAAACCAAGGACAAGAGTTGGAGCAGTAGCAGCAATCAACCCACCTTCGTTGTTGACGACCACCTTGTGGCACTCTATGATGACAACGACGGTCGCAAGAGCGCCTACATCACCGATGCCGACGATGTGTCGGGCCACCAGTACACTTACCACAAGATAGACAACAGTAAGGACAAATATGGTGTCTACAAGACCGCCAGCGACGTGTTCTGCATCCGCACGGCTGAAGCCTATCTCAACCTCGCCGAAGCCGACGCACAGTTGGGCAACAATGACGAAGCCTGCCAATACCTCACAAAGTTACGTGCCGCACGTATTGCCGACGCAACAGCCGTGAGTCTCTCCGGTGAAAATCTCATCACCTTCATCAGAGAGGAACGTGAGCGCGAACTTTGCTTCGAAGGACATCGCTGGTTCGACCTGCGCCGCTATATGGTGGATGTCAACTACCCCTACACAAAGACCATTGAGCATACTTTCACCACCTATATCTATAAGGACTATGAGGATGTCAAACAGGCGACTGCCTACTATCGTCTCCTGCCCAACGATGAGGCGTACACGCTGGACATCCCTTATAGCGTAAGGTCATTCCAGAACTCAATAGGAAGCAATCCGCGTCCTGTGAGGGAAGCATACAATACAGTGACTTACGACACAGGAGACGAGGAGGAGGAATAAGGCAGCAGTGCTGTCCATCCTCCCTCGCGTCCTATTTAACTTATCACACACTCAAACGACAACAATTATGCACAACATGAAATATTTGGCAACAGCCTTGATTGCATTCGGCCTCCTCACAGCCTGCAGCAGCGAGGACGATCTCACACCGAGCAACGCCGACATCAACGGATTCGCTCCGGCAGAAGACGACAACTCGCTGACAGCGCAAATCAGGAACAACTTCTACGAAGCTACGGGAGCCTATCTGCTCTTCACGGACACGCTTACCTCGCAAGGCTCCAACGGCAAGCCTGAACTGCTCGATATATCTTACTCGCTCGTAGGCTCTTCCTCTGTCTATTCAGAGGACTATAAATACTCCTACATCACCGATCCCACGGAACAACAGAAGGCAGCTGACTTGGTGAAAAACTATCTCGTGCCACGATTGGGAAAGGCTGTGCCCAATGCCTTTTTCCTCGTGAACGACATCTCCTATCCTTACGGTAGCAGAACGCGCCACACTTCCTATCTGCTTGGCACCCGTGCATACGCCCTCAGCATGGACGACGGCGCAGCCTACGAACAACCGGACTCCTTCGCCATCCAACTGCTAAAGGACATCATCCTTGACCGTATTGACCGATTAGGCGATGATGAGAAAGCCGAATTCCTCGCCTTCAGCGAAGACTACTACTACAATGATTTGGAGGTAGACTCCCTCACCGATCAAGAAATCTGGGACTTGGGAATGTTCTATTATGTTGAAGATGAGTACTTCGGAAGTTATTATTATGGCGAGAGTACAGATTGGAAGCTATGGGTAGAGGCTGTGCTGGAATACACGCCCGAAGCCTTCGAACAGAAATATGGCTCTTCGGCAGTCATGCTGAGCAAGTTCAATATCATCCGCAACCTCATACTGGACATGGGCTTCACAATATAATTGACAACGGATTCGATGAAATTACTGCAAAAGACAAAACACTAACTAAAAGTTCCTCACCGGACCTATCAACAAACAGAAAACGAAAGAAATGATGAAGAAAAGATTTTTATACTTCGGCTGTCTGATTGCCCTGACGATGGGACTTGCAGCCTGCGGCGACGATGACGAGTCGCTGCCCACCGTGAAGCCCACCGAGACGGGAACCATGACCGACAACGACGGCAACGAGTACCAGTGGGTGCGCATCGGCAATCTCGACTGGATGGCATCCAATCTGAAGAGCGGTGATCCTTGGTACACCAAGACTTATATCACCGACAACGGCATGGAGGGGGATTTCGATGTTGACGATGAAGAGGCTGCCGACGAAGCCATCCAGACAGACGGCAACTACTATTCCTACCAAGAGGCGCTCGACCAGTGTCCCGATGGTTGGCGGCTGCCTACCGATGATGACTGGAAAGCGCTCGAATCGGCACTCGGCATGAGCAGCAGCGAACTCGACAAGGAAGGATGGCGCGACGGCGCCGGTTACCTCATGGCACAGACCATCGAGGAGGGCACCGGTCTCCACCTGCTCTATGTAGGACAGCTTGCTCCGCAAAGCACCGCTTACTCCGAGCTCACCCACTATGGCGATTACGGCTATTACTGGTCCGCCACTGTGGCTCCCTACTCTTCAGCTCAGAATGTCTACATCCGCAAGATTTGTCCGCTGTGGAACAAGGTAGAGCGCAGTGCCGCCACCACCACCGCCCGTTTCATGTCCGTAAGATATTGCCGAGACGCTGAGTGAAAAATGGAACACTGAGTATATAAAAAGGACTCAACTGAGTATAAAACAGTACTCAGCGTAAAAAACGGAACACTTGATTAAAAGTAACCAAAACACAAAATAAAACAGAAAAATTACAAAACACTGCCCCACTTCCCTTTACCTCTCCTTTCGTTCCTCGCTTTGTCCCCCGTTGGGGGAATTAAAAGGGG
>JBMNUW010000069.1:0-15639 GCA_050946475.1 Prevotella sp. | reverse complement strand
TTGTTGACAGAAAAATAGGCTGGAAAGAGGATATACCTATATATATTTAAATCATAATTCTCATAATTATAATCCAATGCATTTTGCAATCGAGAACCATACAGCCAGCGGAGCGAAACAGAACTTTGAGAATGAATAAATAATAAAGCCAGCCGCCTACCATAAGGTAAAACGACTGGCTGACTACTTAACTTACTCGAGATATAAACAAACGTCTATACCTAAAAAATAGCCGGATGATTGTTGAGGTCACTTAAATTTCTTTCTGATAATTTCCGGATTACCATAGCTTCTTAAGCTTCTTTCAGAAAGCGTTCGACCTCCAACAAATCATGAAAACTCCTTTTTGTTAATAACCTGGATTCTGATCAGTATCTGGATTCAACAGTTCATTGCTGTCAAAGGCAGCCTGAGGAATGGGGCGTAAAGTTTTCTGACCAATGGCTTTTTCAGCCGTGCCCTCCAGGTCATGATTGTAGAGATTGTTGTGCTCCACGAGTTTCTGTGTGCGGCGCAGATCCACCCAGCGGGGACTGTTGCCGAAGAACTCACAAGCACGCTCTTTAAGAATGACATCAATATCAATGGTTGTGGCATCGGCAAGTCCGGCTCTGTTACGCACCACATTGAGCCGTGCAAGAGCCTTCTGAGTGTCACCGGCCTTCAGATATGCCTCTGCAGCCACAAGATACATTTCCGGCAGGGTAATGATATGGATGTCGCGATAGTCGGTATTCTTCTGCGAAGAAGCCGTTTGAGCATCGTCAAACTTCTTACAAGGCACGCTGCCGAAGACCATGGAGATGGCATCATAATAGTCCATCACCTTACCCGACATCTCTTGTGCCTCCACCGTCACACTATCCATGGGAATGATATACGTATCGGCTCTGTTTTCCGGATCTTCTGCTCTCCATGCCTCCACATCGGCATCCGTCTGATACCAAGCCTTGTAATAGCGCACCACCTTCTTTCCCTTGAGTGATTCACCATTCTCATACCACGTCCAGTAACCGGTATTCTCGGAGTTACCTTTGTTAACATCGGGTAACTCATTCATGAAAGTGACATCATAGCGAACATCGCCTTTCTCGAAGCAATGATAGGCATAAAGAGTGGGCACAAAGGAAGAAGTAGTGGCTTTGATGGGATCCTCACTGCCGCCAAGATAATTGCAATATTCTGTACTCCAGTCATGTCCGCCGCTGGTGGTATTGGTAGCCGTAGCGAGGTCATACTCCACATCCCAGATAAACTCGGCATTGTCGTCACCGCTGCCGTCGGCTTTGTAGAGACTGGCGTAAGGAGTGGTGAGCGACCGGTTTGCTATCACTTGGTCAGCCATCTGTGCAGCTTTCGTGAAATACTCGTTCTGTCCGAGGTCCCATGCTGCAGCAAGATAAGTCTTTGCCAGAAGACCTTTAGCAGCTTCCATGCTGACTCTGCCTCCTCCTGCCGTGGCAGTGGAGGATTCAAGAGCATTGTCTGCTACCACTTCCTCCAGTTCAGAGATGATATACTCGTAGACCTCCTGTGCAGAATTTTTAGCGTATCCCCTTTCAGCATTAGAAATGAAATCCTTGATAATAGGCACTCCACCATAATTGTTCACGAGGATATAATAATAGTTTGCTGCCAATACCCGCGCTTCGTCCACGCGCTTATTTCTCAAGCTTTCCTCGATGGAAGCCGAAGCCGCATAGGCACGCACGGAATTGGCGGCTCTGATGCCCTGATAGCAATACTGATAAAGATCAGCATTGTCTTCATTCTCCGGATTCATTGTCTCATAGAGCTGATAAGCATCATCAATCTTGTTTCGTGCGGAAGCATACATATCCGTACCCGCATTGAACCAAGTGGAATAGAGATCGTTGGCATAAATGTCCCTGAGATGGGAATAAGCATCATTGACCAGCGACTCGAAGCCGGCACGAGTAGAAAACTGCTGCTCGTCGGAGACATTGGATTTATTTTCAGCAGTGAGGAAGTCGTCGCAGCCGGTAGCCATCAGGGCCAGGGCAAGCGCACATGCTGTATATGCTATACTTTTCATTGTATTTCGTAGGTTTATGGTTGATTTAGAATTTAAGGTTCACACCGAACTGATAGGTCACCGACGACGGTCCTCCGTTCTGCAGTGTAGCACTTGCCCACTCCGGGTCAAATCCCTTGTAGTTAGTGAATACAAAGGGATTGAGCACGGTGAAATAGATGCGTAGCTGAGAGAGACCGATGCGCTGTATGAGATGCCGGTCGAAGGTATATCCGAGAGTGATGTTCTTCACCTTAGTGAACGAAGTCTTCTGATACTGGAAACCTTCCTTCTTGGCCGATCCCTTATCACCGAAATAACCGCCTGCAGAGGTGTCTGAGTTGTTCGGATAAGGATAGGAACCATAATGAGTGGTAGGATTGGCAATAATATCACCTGTGGAAGGATCGATGACAGGAGCACCCTCAGGAATGTAAAAGTCCATCTTCATGTGTGCATTGCCACGGTCGCCATACTTAGCGAATTTCTCATGGAAATAACTTCTCGACCAGAAGCCCGACTTGGTGTAGAGCATTACGGAGAAATCAAAGTTCTTATAACGCAAAGAGGTGCTCAGACTACCCGTCCATCTCGGGTCAGTGGTGCCGAAGATCTGCTTATCGTTATCGTCTATTTTACCATCATCGTTCCAGTCGTTAACAGCCACCTGACCTTCATACCACTTGTATTTACTGCCGTATTTCTCATAGAATTCCTGTAGTGAGTAGTGCTTATCACCGTTCTGCGTGTGCATAGTGACTCCCTTATCGGTGATAACATCGGTGTGCGTATAGTCGCGCAGCACATTGATGGGCTCGCCGATAAACCAGTTGTTAGCTACTTCATCCACCTTTCCGTTGCTCAACTCCCTGATTTCGTTCCAGTTGCGGGCGAAGTTAACGTTCACGTCCCAACTGAAATCTTTTGTGCGGAAGATATTGAAGTTGGCTCCAATCTCAATACCGCGGTTTCTCACGGAACCGATGTTGCAGGTCATGGATGTCTCACCTGTCTCAATAGGCACAGAGCGCTTCATAATCTGTCCGTCAGAGAGGCGGCTATAGAGATCCAAGGTGAGATTGATATGATTGAGTATGGCAAAGTCCACACCAAAGTCAAACTCCTTCACCTTCTCCCAAATCAGTCCGGTGTTCACCAGTCCGTTGGGATGATAGCCCTGCACTTCACTGCCGTCGAGCACCACATAGGTGGGACCAGCGGCGGTGTACATCGTTACATAGTCGCCCACGTTGTTGTTACCGGTAACACCGTAGGAAAGACGTAATTTCAAATTGTCCAGCCATTTCTGGTCTTTCAGCCAGCTCTCCTCAGACATGCGCCATGCAAGGGCAAACGACGGGAACCAGCCCCATTTATGTCCCTTGGCAAAACGAGAGCTGCCGTCAGTACGCAAGGTGGCAGTAACCATGTAGCGTCCGAGATAAGAGTAGTTCACACGTCCTGCCACAGAAACAAGAGAATTCTCCGTATATCCACTCTCTATGGTCTTATCACCGCTGGCCTTATCAAGTGCATTGTAGCCAAGGTGGTCGTCAGAGATGCCTTTACCGGAAAGGAAAGAAGACTCCGTGCGCGACTTGTAGAGTGAGAAGAGGCCCATGACATTGAGGTCGTGCTGCTGCTCTTTGCCGAGCGTCAGATGATAGTCTACCTGGTTATCCCACGTCCAGTCGAATCGATCAGTGTTGGACACGGAGCCATAATTTGTCTTGTTCTTCTGATAGTATTGTGATCCGAGGGGATTGTCATCCGTGACACCAGTAGCGAAGAACACTCCCTGTCTCGAATGATAATAATTAGGTGAGAATGTGGTGGTGAACTGCAGTCCGGGAATGATGTGTGCGCGAAGGTACACATTGCCCATTACGTTATATTGTTTCTCCTTGTCCTGATCGTTTCCGTCGTAGAGGTCTATAAGAGGATTGACAGTCGACGTGAATTGCGAGTTGGAGTCGAAGGCAGCCTTGGCACCTGGATTGGTGTAGAGCTTGCCGTTCTCGTCGTAAGGAGACACGAAGGGATTGAAATTGAAAGCATTGACATACGGAGAGAAACTGCTGTCCGAGCAGAAGTTATCCGTCACACTATAGGCCATATTCACCGAGAGTCCCGCCTCAAACACTTTCGATATTTTGGTATCGAAAGCTCCCTTGAGGTTGTAGCGCTTATAGTCATTCTCCTTGAATACGTTGCCCTCGTCTTGATAACCCACTCCGAGTCGGTAGTTCACACTCTCTGTAGAGCCCGACACACTGAGGAAGTGGTTCTGCTGAGAGGCTGTACGCGTAACGTAATCTGTCCAGTCATATCCGTCGAAGTCTGGATCCATAAAGAGCTCGTAGAGCTTGGAGTCCTTATAAGTAGTGCCATTCGTACGCATAAGAAAGGCTGCCTGCAGGTCACCTGTCTTGATTTGGTAGTGAGGATGTCCGTTAGCGTCCACGCCCTTGCGCGAAGACCCGTCATAGCTGTCGCTCGTGAGCGTGGTGTAGCGTGCGAAACGATAATTCATAAACTCGTTGGCGTCCATCATTTCCGGCATCCGCGCCGTGTGCTTCCATCCCCAGTATCCGTCGTAACTAATCTGAGGTTTCATGCCTTTCTTGGCACCCTTGCTTCCCTTGGTGGTGATAATCACGACACCGGCAGAGGCACGGCTGCCATAGATGGCCGTCGAGGATGCATCCTTCAGAACATCAATGCGGTCGATATCATCGGGGTTAAGAAAGTCCATTGAGGAACAGACCACTCCGTCAATAACATAAAGCGGCGAGGCCTGTGTATTGATAGAAGACTGTCCACGTATTTGCATACTCATCGAGGCACCCGGACGCGAACTGGTCTGTGTGATACTTACACCCGGCACAGCACCCTGCAAGGCTTCCGATACATTAGTGACACCCCGTGCCTGCACCTGCTCACTGTTCACAGAAGAAACAGCACCGGTCAGATCGCTCTTCTTCATGGTGCCATAGCCAATCACCACCACATCATTGAGCGTCTGGTTGTCTTCCTGCATCACAATTTGTATATTGGTATTTGACCCGACCGTCACAGTCTGGTCCTTGTAGCCTACATAAGTTGCTTTGATTTTCGAAGTAGATTTGGCGGAAGGAATGCTGAAATTGCCGTCAAGGTCAGTAATAGCAGCCGTTTTGCCGTCCACCATAATGCTAACGCCGATCATAGGTTCTCCATTCGCGTCTCTCACCGTGCCCTTAACTGTCTGCTGTGCAAAAACCGCAGAACAGCTCATGCCTAAGCACAATGCTAACGAAACTTTCTTTAAATTTGGATTCATAAAGGTTTGTTTTAGTTTATGTATGTTGGTGAAATCATATAGAATAACAGCAGTTTGAGCATTCTTGTTTGCATGGCTCTCTTCTTGACTGGAATTCTCGGTTGACTCTAATTAGTACTGATAGTAGTTCGCTTGTCAAATATAGTCAATATTATATTACAAGAGAATATTTATATAGGATAATTAGTAAATATTAAATAAATTATCAACTATATTAACATTCGATAAACAATTTAAGAAAAAATCTCTTCCACAATAAGGTGAAGAACCAAGTTACAACTCCATGTTCATTCCCGTGGGAACAGTCGAGTATGAAAGACATGACAACGACTGATGTGAGATTGAATGCCTCTCAAAGTCACTCAAGCAATACTCTCAAGAATAATATGAACTTGCCTCTTACAGAGAGAAACACGAATCGTGCCTTTTGACAACGAAACAAGTAATGATTGTTGTCAAAAGGCACGACAAAATAGAATCTAATGCACAGCAAATGCTGTAACAAGAATATTTACTTTGGATTTACTCCATGAACTTCTTGGCTGCTCTGAGCTGATGTCTCATAATGCTGAGAAATTCCTGGCTTTCCTGCAAAATATTGAGATAGACGAGAGAAACCTGAAGCATCGTCGTGTCGGAGGCTTGCTGGATACGGTCGATGTGACGTTTGCGCAGCACACTCAGTTCGTCCTTGCAAGCATCTGCCTCAGCCATTGTCTCCCGATACTCATCATATTGATCGGTTTCAATCTGGCGTCTGGTATCGCGCATCAAAGAATTAATCTTGCGACGCACAGGCATAAACTCATCGATATATGATTGCGGAAGCGGATTGAAGTTGTTATCTACATGTTCCTTGACAGGCTCGAGCATACGACGGAGACAATATATATATTGTTGAGAGGAATTGGCTCCAAGGTGGAACCACGTATTGCGCTCCACGGCTATCTCCATGGGCGAGCGCTTGAGTCCGAGCATCTCCTGTCTGCGGAACTTCTTCAATATATCTTGCTCTGCCTTCAAATCAGTTTTGCAATGGCGCAATTCCCGTGTCCGCTGAGTTTCAAAGCCGTCAAGGATTCTATTAAACTGGTCGAGAGCGAAACCTGTGACAAAGCTCTGTGTACGCTCAACCTGACGGCGCAGAATGTCCCATACTATCTCCGGGTCGCGGGTACGCATCATCAGACGGAAACTGCTGGAGCCTTTGTCCTCTTCCTCTTTCTTGGCCTTATAGCGCTTATTGGAACTTATGAGGTCAAAGACAACGACACCCATGAAGATGACCTTAGCCACAATGCCACCATAGAACATGATAAGACAAATGATACCACAGGTGATGAATGCGACTCCGGCTGTGATGAACCAGCCGCCGATAACGCTAAGCACACCCGTAACACGGAAGACGGCACTTTCGCGGCTCCAGGCACGGTCTGCCAGACTGGAACCCATAGCCACCATGAAAGTAACATAAGTGGTAGAAAGAGGCAACTTCAAGTTGGTACCCATAGTGATAAGCATGGATGCAAGCACAAGATTCACAGCAGCACGTACAACGTCGAAGGCAGCTTTGTCGTCCTGCAGAATGACATCATTCTTATTGAAACGCGAATCTATCCATCGTCTCAATCCTGCGGGCATGTAGTGAGAAAGGTAGTCACCCACTGACTGAGTCATGCGAACAATGGCCCGGGCTGCCCTTGAACTGCCGAACATCTCGTCGCCCTCGTCCTGACGGCTCAAGTCCACGGAAGTCTTAATAACGTTCTGCGCCTTCTTTGAAGTTGCCATGGCAATAATCATCACCACACCGGCAGCCATAAGATAGAAGGGCGGCGTTTTGGCACTCTCCATGAGTGATACCATCATGAAGTTGGCGGGGCTGGCTCCGTTACTGTTAGCCATATAGTCATTATAGCTGTCAAGACCGGCAAGGGGAACACCAATGAAGTTCACTAAGTCGTTTCCGGCGAAGGCCATTGCCAATGCGAAGGTACCCATGAGAACGACGAACTTGAAGATGTCGACACGAAGCAAATGGAGCACCTCCATGAAAACGGTCGATGCCACAAAAGTAATAGTGAGCAGCATAGGCATGTTGCTCTTTATATAGTCACGCGCACCCTCGGAAATATAAGGACTCTTGCCTAATCCTTTGAGGAAGATGAAATAAGCCAGCGCCGTGAAGGCAATACCACCGAATATAGCCACCGTATAGCGCAGATGCTGCCGATAGTTGAAGGTGAAAATGACACGTGAAATCCACATCACGATAACGCCGAAGAAGAAAGCTATGGCCACACTGACAAAGATGGCTATAATGGTCTTCAAAGCTTGACTGGAATTGAGCAGGTCTGCATAATCGCCACCGTCATGCAACATCTTGACGCTGGCCAATACGAAAGTACCACCCAATAATTCAAAGACCAGCGAAACTGTGGTGGAAGTGGGCATTCCCAGGGAGTTGAAGACATCGAGAATGATAACGTCGGTTGTCATCACAGCCAGGAATATCGTCATCACCTCTTCGAAAGAATAATACTTTGGTGTCATGATACCGTGACGAGCCACGTCCATCATACCCGACGACATGATGGCACCAGCCAACACACCCACCGATGCAATGATGAGAATGGTGCGGAAGGTAGCCACACGAGCTCCGATGGCTGACTGGAGAAAGTTGACAGCATCGTTGCTCACGCCCACGAACAAGTCGAAGACTGCCAGGCAGAGCAAGAAAATCACAATGCACAAATAAATCGTTGCCATAAAATTTATTGAATGATAATTATTATTCGTTTGTATGCCGGCAAAATTATCTCAATGATGTTACATGGAGTTTAAACAAGTAATACAATCGTAGTAACAGATGTTACAATTTTAATTCATAATTAAAATAGTCGGGCGATAAACCATTCAGATGATGATGCATTTATTCTAATGCATAATACAATTATAATTAAAAATGTCAGGCGGCAACAATATTCCTCAGATGATACTTAGGCTAAAGTCTTGTCTATACTTTTTTTGAAATATCTGGAACAAGTCCCGATTTTTTCGTTACCTTTGCGCAAGAAAAACAAGAAAGGCCAAAGCATGGACAACGACATATTTCAAAAAAACGTCGACCTGCTCTCGCAAGTCACTGCCGAAGAGGCGAGAATGGTGCCAAGAAGTGATGCACCTCTGCCATCTGTACAAGCACTCCGCGAGGTGGTCGATTTGGTGCGTACACTGGTCTTCCCGGGCTTCTTCGACAAGAGGCAGACCGACAAGGAGGTACGGTCTTACCACATCGGCGTAAACATGGAACGACTGTTGCAACTACTGCAACGACAGACGGAGCTGGCACTGCTCTTTTGCGAAGAATGTGACGAGGATGCCAAACAACAGGCGGCAACGCTGGCCCTTAATTTCATTGACCGACTTCCGGAAATAAAACGGCTGCTCTATACCGACGTAGAGGCCATCTTCAGCGACGACCCTGCCGTGAGGACCTACAGCGAAGTAATATTCTCCTACCCCGTGATTCAGGCAATGATACACTATCGTACGGCTCACGCCCTGCTGGAAATGGGCATTCCGGTAATTCCACGCATCATCACTGAAATGGCACACGCCAACACGGGAATTGACATTCATCCCGGGGCGAAAATTGGAGAGTACTTCTCTATCGACCATGGCACAGGAGTGGTGATAGGCGAAACTTGCATCATCGGCAACCATGTAACGCTCTATCAAGGTGTGACGCTCGGTGCAAAGAACTATAAACTTGAGAATGGAGGGCAACGTGTTACCATTAGCGGCGATTTCCCCCGCCACCCCATACTGGAAGATCGGGTGACCATCTATTCCAATTCCACCCTGCTGGGCCCCATTACCATCGGCCACGACACCGTGATAGGCGGAAACATCTGGCTGACGCACAGTGTACCGCCCGAATCAAAGATATTGCAGAGCAAGGCACTTGATGTGTCGTTCACCGGCGGGCTGGGAATCTGAGAAAATTACGAGAAATAAGATGGTCTCTTCTTAAAGCAAAAAACATAGAACCAAACAAAGCTACGGACAAAATATGAACAGACTGAAACGAAAAACTTTGATGAAGGAGCTGCGTGATTATCTGATGATAGCCATCGGCATGCTGAGCTACTGTATCGGATGGAATGTGTTTCTGTTGCCTAACAACATCACCACAGGTGGTGTGCCGGGTATCTCTTCTATTGTCTTTTGGGGAACGGGAATCCCAGTGGAAGTGACCTACTTCCTCATCAATGCCGGCCTGTTAGTGGCGGCGCTCATCATCCTTGGCTTCAAGTTCTGCGTGAAGACCATCTATGCGGTACTGGTGCTCACAGTGTCTACATCACTGATGACTAAATATGCAGCCGGTACGCATCTGCTCCACGACCAGCCTTTCATGGCAAGCATCATCGGAGCCATCTTCACAGGCTCCGGCATCGGCATAGGTTTTGCCAACAACGGATCGACAGGCGGCACAGATATTGTGGCTGCCATCGTAAACAAGTATCGCGACATCTCGTTAGGTCGTGTCATCATGATTATCGACATCATCATCGTCACCTCGTCGTATCTCATCTTCCACGACTGGGAGAAAGTGATTTACGGTTATGTGGTACTCCTCGTATCAAGTTTCTGTATAGACCAGGTAGTGTCGCAGACCCGGCGCAGTGTACAGTTCTTTATCATCTCACGCAAATACAGGGAGATTGCCTCTCGCATCGCCGTGTTCCCTCATCGCGGAGCCACTGTCATTGAGGCACGCGGATTCTACACCGGTCAGGACGTGAAGATGCTCTTCATCATGGCCAAACAGCGAGAAAGCAATGTTATCTTCAAAATCATCAACGAAATTGACCCTACAGCCTTCGTCACCCAAAGCAACGTAGTAGGCGTCTACGGAGAAGGCTTCGACAAGTTCAAGGTTCGTTCCAAGCACTCAGAAGTTCCCAAGCTAACTCCCGAGCAACAAAAACAACTGGGGTGAAAGCTATAAAATAAACCGAAAAAGCCCGTACAGACATTTAAATCTGTGCGGGCTTTATTGTTTTGGAGGAAGAAAAAGGATGTAGGGTATAAGAAGCCAAAGCAACCGAACATCACTTAATACATTTCTAATTATGAATTATGCATTATGAATTATTTATAGTGCAATATGAATTAATCTCTCATTTCTTAAGGGTGAAGTCGAACTGCAAACCGCCGTCAGGACAATTGGAGACGCGTATGATGCCCCCATGCACAAGAACGGCATTTTTCACGATTGCCAGTCCTAAACCAGTGCCTCCCATTTTACGGCTACGACCCTTATCCACGCGATAGAACCTTTCGAAAAGTCTGGGGAGATGTTCTGGTGCCACACCCACGCCATTGTCGCGGAAAGTGAAGTGCCACTTTGAACTTTCTTCCTTCACGTCAATAGTCACCGTGGTTCCCTCTCCAGCATAGGCAATGGCATTGTCTGTGAGATTGCGGAACACACTATAGAGCAACGACCGATTGCCGCGCACCGTAAGACCGGCGGGCAAATTGTTGACAAACGTCATATTCTTACGTTTCATCAACAAGTCAGTATCCTTGTGGACCCCATTGACAAGTTCCGAGACATCCACATTCTCAAAGTCCACCATCTCAGGCGCATCGTCAAGACGGTTCAGCGTGGAGATGTCGTGCAGTAAAGCCGTAAGCCGCTCGCTCTGAGCATAGCAACGCTGCAGGAACATCCGTTGTGTCTCAGCATTGATATTCGGATTGCTGATGATGGTTTCGAGATAGCCCTGAATACTTGCCACCGGTGTTTTCAATTCGTGGGCAGCGTTCTGAGTGAGTTGCCTCTTCAGCATGTCCTGCTCTTTTCTTGTAGTTTCGAGCCGTTTATAGATTTTGATGATACGTTCGGCAATCTCTCCCAGTTCATCATTCGGAAAGGCGGCAAGGTCTTGTGTAGCAAGAATTTCATTGTGGTCAGCTCGTGATGCAAAGATTTTGAGATTCGTTATGTTGGTGCTAAGCCTATTGATGAAACGATAAAGTACGAGAGTAAGCAAGGCTACAGCAATGAGAGCAAACCAGATGAAATGCTGGTCGGCACGAAGCGTCTGCGCTAAGTCCTGTCCATAAGGCAAGGCAGAACGCACTATCAGACTGTCACTTGAATAATAAGTTGCCGTATAAAAATAATCACGCCCCATTGTCCTACTGTTACGCTCCACGGTTGAACCTTCTCCCTCCGCAAGAGCTTGCTTTACTTCCTGTCGATTGGCGTGATTGCCCATTGCAGAATAGTCCTTGCGTTTCGAATCGAACACCACGCGTCCGTCTTGGCGAATGATGGTGAGGCGCAAATCCTTCGGACCATATTGTTTCACGAATCCGTCGAGATAGTCATCTTTACTTCCCGTCTCGTATCCTTTATTCCAATTCTTTAAAAGGATAACGTCGTGAACCCTGTCATTAAAATCGAGCAACTTATTTTCCAGCAGACTGACCTTATATTGTCGTTCTCTGTTCTGCTGGAAGAAAATAAACGCAACAGCAAAAATTATAAAGACGGAAAGCACGCTCAGATACAGACGGCGACCAACGGAAAATCTTTTTTTTTCTTCATCCATAATTCACTATTCATAATTCCATGCATCTTGCCATATCAAACAGGCTGCTTAGCATACAAACAAGAGCCACGCAGCCAAACTGCGCGGGACAGAACAGAGGCTCAGCACAAGCCTCTTTGCATTAAAAATCATGCATCAAAATAATAGCCGAATCCCAGACGGGTGACTATACATTTGGCATAGTCGCCTATCTTCTTACGCAGACGCGTGATGTTCACATCCACCGTGCGGTCGAGCACGAGTACATCCTTTGGCCATACCCTGTCGATAAGTTCCTGACGAGAGAACACACGGCCCTTTTCTTCAAGCAGAAGTTTGAGCAATTCAAACTCCGTCTTGGTGAAAGGAACATCTTTTCCCGAGATACTTACCGTCTTGCGATCGAGATTCATCACCAAGTCCTGATAACGGAGAACATGCGGTTCCTGCTGTCGGACATTGGATGTGCGACGAATAACGGCACGCACACGTACAAGTACTTCACGGATGGAGAAAGGCTTTGAAATATAGTCATCTGCACCAAGATTAAAGCCTGTCACCGTGTCATTCTCCGTGTCACGGGCGGTAAGAAATATGATGGGGATGTTAGCTGTCCGCTCATCTGCTTTCAGTTTCTTGGCCATAGCAAAACCCGACATGCCCCCCATCATCACATCAAGAAGCAACAAATGGAAATGAGTGATGTCTTTTTCCAAAGCCTCTTCAGCGGAATTGGCCGTTTCCACATGATAGCCTTCGGTTTCCAAATTGAACTTGAGAATCTCGCAAAGATCCTCCTCATCATCTACAACGAGAATATTATACTTGTCTGTATCCATCATTAATGCTGATTTGCGTAGTTTTCTATTCCTTTGCAAAATTAAAGACCCAAGATGTAACCAGCGTTACTATTCTGTTACATTTCTGTTAAACAGTCGGGCAGTCTACAATGCCAAAATGCCTCAAAGCATTTCTCACGCCATCGTCATCAACAGAAGTCGTTACATAGTCTGCTTGAGCTTTTACGCCATCTCTTGCATTGCCCATGGCCACTCCTACACCTGCCTTGCGCAAGATGCTGACATCGTTGCCTCCGTCACCGAAGGCCATTGTCTGTTCCAGTGATATGTTGAGATAAGCCGCCATTGCTTCCAGGCCCTTGCCCTTGTCAGCGTCACAATGGGTCAAATCGGTGAAAGCATCCGTCCAACGACCACTGTTGACTGCCTTGAGAGAAGGCATCAATTCAGCCTCCTGCTCCGGCGACAAGAAGGGGGTAATCTGAAGAATCGGCTCATGCAATACATCATCAAGCTTATCAAAATGAAAATCACCCAGACCCAATCCCTTGCCGAAGACCTCCGCAATGACTGGTTTCAACCTATACGCTGCTATACTATGCATACCCACGACCATAGCCGTTACATCGTGACGGTCGCAATAATTTAAGATACGCTCTACATCTTCCTGTAGGAAATAGTGAAGGCTCACCTCTACATTGCCCACGAAACAATAGGCACCGTTGGTGGTGATATATCCGTCAATGAGATCAGAAATCTGCGAAAGGTTGTTGATGAACTTTACGGGACGTCCTGTTGAAATAAAGATTTTCACGCCAGCATCATGAGCCGTACGCAAATCGTCGACCGCCGATTGTGGTATTCTGTGAGTCTTGAAGCTCACCAGCGTTCCGTCAATATCGAAAAAGAGAGCTCTTGTCTGCATAAGGATAGGGTTAGAGAGAATTATTTTTATCTGCAGTGCCCGAAGCAAATTTGTCAGAAGATATAGAACCAGAGGAAATTTTACCTAAAGAAACAGAATCAGTTTTTTTATTCTCTTCAGTGTGGCATCCCTCATAAAAGTCCTGTCCCATGTTGAGACGTTTCTTCACGACAGCAGGATTTCCAGCTGCCATGCAGTCGTCCGGAATATCTCGGATAACGACAGAGCCGGCACCGATAATGCATCGCTTTCCGATGGTGACACCAGGACATACAATAACGCCCGCTCCCAGCCACGTGTCGTCACCGATGGTGATGGGATAGGAGGTCTCGCATGGGTGACGGCGCAACATAAAGTCCTTCGGATGCTGTGGAGTAACGAGTTGGCACTTGGGGCCGATGAGGACATGATTTCCGATGGTGACAAATGCAGAGTCGAGAATAATGCAGTCATAGTTGATGAACGTCCCCTCCCCTATCTTGATTCCGTGTCCGTGGTCACAATGGAAGGGCGGACACACGGATGCCGACTCAGGCACATTGGGAATCAAGTCGTTGAGAGCCTCTCGATAGCCAGGCGCCCCCAACATGAGCTGATTGAGTCGCTGACAGGCCTTTTTTGCATGGGCCAGGCTCTTGGCTATTTCCGGGTCGGAGAAATAATAGAGTTCCGACGACCGCATCTTTTCAAATTCTGTCTTCATATTGGCAAAAATACAGAAAAAAGCAGAGAATCCGTTTGGACCGGAGAGAAAAAGAAAGTATGTTCACAAAGTTTAATAAGTTCGACAGGACAAAATGCAGGGAAAAACGTAAATTTGCAAGAACGTCATATAGTAGATTGAAAAGACAAGTGAAACCCATTTCCATTTTTCTCCTCTCCCTCTGTCTTGCCACCGTCACGACAGCCAAGGGACAGACACACAACTACGATACGAACTTTCAGTTCTCGCAGAAACACTTTGTAGACACCATCCCCATCATTTTTGAAAAAGACCAGATCTACATAGAGGCTACGGTCGGAGGACGGCGCTGTCTGCTCAACTTCGACACGGGCAGCAGTCAGGGAGCTGTATTCGGAAACAACATTCCCGCAGGCTCCAAACCTTTGGGCACCGTGCTGACCACCGATGCCAACGGTCGCAGAGACACAGTGGGCGTGGTAGGGCTGCCGGCAATGACCATTGGACCTTTGCGAATTGACGGATACGTGGCTTCCGTGTTCCGGCGGCAATACATCCGGGGACGCTACGACGCCATTCTCGGCTTCGATGTTGTGAACAAGGGACTGTGCGTAAAAATTGATACCCGCAAGAAAATCATGATTCTCACCGACCGCCGCGACTTCTTCGACGGAGAACCCGGCTTCGGACTGCACTACAAGCTGAAATGGTTTGTGCCCTACCTTATGGTGAGTCCCTTCAAGCGCCATGTTGACGAAGTCCGCTTCGACACCGGAGCCAGTCAACTCTACGCAATGAACAAGCAGAGCTTCGACAATCATGCCTACAAGAGCAAGAACGTGGAGAGCCAGGTAGAGGGACGCAGCAAAGGCTCGTTCACGATAGGAACACTCGGTGCCGCGCCTACCGAAGAGGTGGCCTTTCTTCACCTCGACCGTCTGAAGTGGGGCCAGTTCCGTTTCACCGACGTGCATGCCGTCACCACGCAGGGAGCCAGCCGCATTGGAGCCTCCATGCTGCGCTACGGAACAGTGACCATCAACGGCTTCCGCCGCAAAATCACCTTCCAGCCCTACGACGGAGGTGACAGCGTCGTGGTAGACAACCGTCCGCTCAGTGTAGCCTTCGTACCCTACGAGGGACGCGCCGCAGTGGGTGTCATCTATGAAGAGAGCGACCCCTACAAGGCAGGAATGCGACAAGGAGACGTTGTATTGGCTGTCAACGGACACGAAATTCGTACCTTCCAACAGTTCCTCGACTT
>JBMNUW010000068.1:0-15743 GCA_050946475.1 Prevotella sp. | reverse complement strand
ACTAAACAACTATAAAATGCTCAACAAATTTACCAAAATCAAAAGGACTCTGCTCTTTAGTATTCTGCTACTCATAGCTGGAGGGTTGAGGGCTGAAAATGTCTATTTGCTGACGGCACAAACAATTAACGGAACAGCTGGCAGCTATAGTGATACTATTTCTGCTCACAAGTTTACTCTCTCCTCTGGAACAGTCTACACCTACACTATTACAAGTTTAGGCACCAATTCCGATCTGTCTGCTGGTGGAACTTTTTCTTTCCGTATAAAAGTAGATGGCTGGAGTTATGAAATGCAACCCTATATTGATGGTGATGTATTAACCATTAATGGAGATTCTTATACTATAACCACCGATTGCTATGGTAGTGATAAAGCCTGGAAAGTTACTGTACCTGCAAGTACCTATGACAGCTTGACCATTACAGTAGACATAAGCGAAAGTTCACGTTACGTCAAAGTAACTGGCACAGTGAGTAGCTCCAGTACCGGTTATTACCTTTATTGCGATTGGAATGAATGGGGCGAAAATATGCTAGCCAATACGTTTCAATTGGAACCCACAGGCAATGACCATGAATATAGAATCTACTTGTCTGCAGATTATTACCATGGTAGAGGTTTCCAAGATTACTTCACTTCTTCAACAAGCAGTTATAACTTTGATGGTACATTGGATTTCAAAATTTGGGATGCTGCCAACGGTGCATGGATAGGGAATTCAGAAAGTTCCTCTATCAGCTTTGCAAACGATAGTGGCTCGGCTGTAAGCGGTAGTTCTGGCTATAATTGGTCACTTGTTACACGTACCTGGTCAGAACAGACTGATGCAACAACAGAGACCGGAGATATGTACGAATTCATTTATAATGATTCTACGGGAGCTTGGACGATCAACTATCTGAATGACCAAAATGTGGATTATTTCATTTATACCACAGATAGTTCCGAATATAAGATGTGCTATCTCTTCGAGGAAAGAGGAAAAAATGACAATGGTAACTTCTTCGGGAAAATCTATCTCGCCGAAGGAACCAAATTCGTTATTTTTAATGGTTATTATTTTGTAGGTGACCGAACTGCAAGTGATTTGTGGTATGAGTTAACTGCAAATGATGATTCTGACAGGGAAAACATGCTTGACCCCAGTGCAATTACATGGGCAACAGTGGGAGATACCGATGGTCAGGGTAATACAATCTCAGGTGGATACTATTTCATGGAGTACAATGCTTTAAGTCTTGCCAGTCTTAACACTGCCAAGTCTTCATTTACCATCACCTACAAAGGCGGAGACGTTACAGAATGGACAGAAATGACCTATGACACAAACAATGATTTGTGGTACGGTGAGACGGATATGAATTTTACAGAATCAACAACGTCTGCACTCGGTAGAATAGGATATGCCAAAGAGTATGCAACTTATAATGATAGTATTTATTATTATGGTTCAACTGCGATATATCCAGACGATTACCTCTCAACCTCAGACTCAACCAGCAGTACAACATCTGAAGCTATTGCATCATCCACAGAAACCAATTATGGTGGCACTTATCGCCTTGTTTACAAGCAATCGACAGAAACAGCTACGGGCGAAGCAGAAATGTATCTCAAGAGCAACCTCTATACCGTTGCAAGCACAACCATCCGCACTTTCAGTGATTATGTTCCACACATCATTCCTGATGGTGTAACAGCTTATTACGCTTCGGCTTACGACTCAACAAACCATGTTGTGACACTTACTGATATTTCTGAAGAAACAGATGGAGTGATTCCTGCAAATACAGGAGTAGTTCTTGTCTATTATACTGATAATGCTACGTCAACATCACTCGAACATGCAGACCTTGATGGTGGCATCACCAGTTATCTGCCGCCATCTTCCTCTACCACAACTCTGACTTCAACTAACTATTTGGTTCCCACAATATTGAACACTGACTTAGCACCTGTTACCGACGGTGATAGTGATGGAGCTATCAGTTCTAGCTCTGACACACGTAACTACTATCTCTCCTATTACTACGATACTGATGGTACTACACAGGTTTTGAGTTTCAACAGATGTAAAAAGGAAACATTTAGCACCATAAACGTCATCCGTAAAGCCTACCTTGCCCTTCCGGCTACTGTGCAGACAGATTCTTCGCTGGATGAAGTTACATCCTCTACAAGCTCTACAAGTGCAGCTGCTAAAGTATTCCTCTATTTCTCTGACAGAGATATCAGCACGGGAATCTCCAATATAAATGTTACAGACAATGTTTCGGAGCAGAAAGCTGACAACAAGTATTACAATTTGATGGGCATCGAGGTAAATAACCCGCAACACGGCATCTTCATCCACAATGGTAAAAAGATAGTTTTCAGATAATTAGCCATGAAAAAATACACAAAACCGCAAGCCATAGTATTGACATCTGACTTAGAAGTCAATATCCTTTCGGATTCGATAGGGAGTGCATCGCAGTCAACAGAAGATAACAGCACCTCAATCCCATCTGCAGGAATCCAGTTATCCAAGGAATTCAACTTCGATCTAGATGAAAATGAAGACATCGACCCATGGCTTATTGGTGAAACAAAATATTAGGATAAACATCAATATCATGAAAAAAACACATCTTCCAATAGTCGGAAGAACATAACCATCATCGAACAAGTCTGGCATACATCTTTTGTATGCCGGATTTGTTTATACAAAACTTTAATAAACATCCATTCAATATCATACCTAATCAATCATATTAAGAAAAATTCGATTGTTTGCAATCGATTGCTCAATTTATCAGCTCTTTTCTTTACATTATATAATATATAAACCAAAATAATTACCTAATTTTACAAGTGAAATAAATGAAAGCTGATTTTTAATTTTTACTAACTACACAATTTATCATGAAACACATTTTACCTCACAGGCTAAGACAGTCTGTGGCAGCCCTCATTTTGGCATCATTGTCGGTAGTTCCAACTTTAGCCGACAGTTTCGTGGGCGGACGTACAGACTTCCGTGATGAAAGTATCTACTTTGTCATCACTACTCGTTTCTACGACGGAGACACCGGCAACAACGTACTGTGCTGGGATAACCAGACCTCACAGACCAGTACCAACGATCCCTGCTGGAGAGGCGATTTCCAGGGACTCATTGACAAGCTCGATTACATCAAGGCCCTCGGTTTCTCCGCCATCTGGATTACGCCTGTGGTACAGAATGCATCGGGATATGATTATCACGGTTACCATGCTTCTGACTTTTCAAAGGTAGACTGCCGCTATCAGAGCAGCGACGGAACGAAGAGCGGCGACGTGATGTTCCAGAACCTCATTGACTCGGCACATGCCAAGGGCATCAAGATTATCCTCGACATCGTGCTCAACCACACCGGCAACTTCGGCGAGAGCACCCTCTGCCCGATGTTTACTCGGAGCAGCAACCTGAACTATCAAGGTTCCTCCACTTCCTGTCTGACCACCAACACTTCCATTCTTGGAACTGACTATGACGACCTTACGGCTTCTGAACAGTACAGCAGCCGACTGGCCATGATGAAAAACACAGACGGTGTCAATCACGATTCGAACAATTACTGGCACCACTTCGGCAACTTTAACTGGGACAACGAGACCCGCTGGTGGGCTCAGATTGCAGGCGACTGCGTGGACCTGAACACGGAAAACACCGTTGTGAGCAACTATCTCATCAAATGCTATGAGCAATTCATGAAGATGGGCGTGGACGGATTCCGCATCGACACCGGAGGACACATCGCACGACTGACCTTTAACAAGAACTTTATTCCGCAGTTCACTGCACTTGGTGAGAAATATAAAGCCAATCGTTCTCTCTACGGCGGTACAGAAGAGGGTTCTGACTTCTTCATGTTCGCCGAGGTGTGCGCACGTTACAGCGGTGCCATTTACCGCGACCAGGACGCACTGAGTCCCTTCTTCTATACCTGGAGCTCAGAGAACGGCGGACATTCCTATGACTGGAGCACAGACTCTACGGAATATATCGGTAAGGATTTCCCCGTGTCAGAAAGCACCTCATTCACCGACACCAACCGCAAGAGTTGCGAAGAGGAGTACAGTGACTATAGTAGTTCAGATGTCACTGACTTCAATTCCACCAACGCCACGCTGGATGGCAACACTTACCATACGCCCGACTATACTTACGCCAGCGGCCTGAACGTCATCGATTTCCCTGTACATTATAATTTCACCAATGCGGCAAGTGCCTACAACATGGCTACGGGCAATGATTATCTCTACAACGATGCCACCTACAATGTGGTGTATGTGGACTCTCACGACTATGGTCCCCAGCCCAGTGACAACATCCGCTTCAGCGGTGGTACTGATCAGTGGGCAGAGAACATGACGTGGATGTGGCTCTTCCGTGGAATTCCCTGTATCTTCTATGGTAGTGAGGTGGAGTTCCAGGCCGGACAAGTCATCGACAATGGAACTAACGGACCGCTCTCCAACACGGGACGTGCCTACTTCGGACAGAACCTCGAAGGCACGGTGACCGCCTCGGACTTCGGCGTGTTCACCGCTGACGGACAGGTGGCAAAAACACTGAATCATCCCTTGGCCAAGCACTTGGAGCGACTGAACCGCATCCGTCAGGCTGTACCCGCCCTGCGCAAGGGTCAGTATTCCACCGACGGCTGTACCGCCAACGGTGGCTACGCCTGGAAGAAGCGCTATACCTCCGGCGACATCGACTCCTACGCACTTGTTTGCATGAATGGCGGCGCCACCTTCACGGATATTCTTAACGGCACCTACACCGACTGCGTGACAGGCGACGTGCAGACCGTAACCAACAATACGCTCACCGTGTCGTCGCCCACCAACCAAGGCAACGCCCGCGTATATGTGCTCAACGGTCCCGGTCAGATTGGCGAAGACGGTCCCTTCCTCTACACCTCTTCTCCCTCAAGCTATGACGACAGTGATCTCGCCTCCGACCCCGGTACTACCTGGTGTGAAGTGAGCGAAGCAGCCCATCCTTCCATAACCCTCTCGCCTGACGGAGGCTCGTTCTACACAGAGACACAGACTGTGACCCTCACCCTCAACAACGCCACCGAAGGCTGGTACAAAATTGGCAGCGACGGAGAGCAGGTAAGCGTCACTGACAGCACATCATTCACCATCGGCAGCGATATGGAATACGGAGACAGCATAACAGTCTATTGGAGTGCAACAGGTACCAATGACAGTGAGACGGAGACTGTGACGGGCAGCGCCACTTACACCAAAGTGGACCCCGACGCTGCCATCACCATCTACTGCAATGCTTCCTCAGCTCCCTACCTCTACGCATGGAGCTCAGAAAGCGGAAGCGACGTAACCCTCAACGGAAGCTGGCCCGGCACTCAGATGACAGAAACCACCACCGTGAACGGTACAGCCTATTACAGCAAGTCGTTCTCCGGCGTGTCTTCACTCAACATCATCTTCAACAACGGTTCCGGTTCACAGACTGATGACATCACCGGCATCACGGCAAGCACTTATTACACCTACGACGGCAGCACTACCGCTACTGTAGTAACTGAAATCATCTCCGACACCACAGCCACTGACACTACAGCTACCGATAGCACTGTTACCGACAGTACGACAACCGACAGTACGAATATCTACATCCCGACGCTGGAAAGCAGCAGCGAAATCAGTGTATTCTTTGAGACCTCACAGACCACAGCTCCCTACGTCTGGGTATGGGGCACTGATGATGTCAACTATAACGATAACGGCTCATGGCCAGGCGATGAGATGACCCTGATGGGTACGGCTGCCAACGGAAACAGCATCTACAAATGGACCTATACGGGCTCGCTCACTGACCTGCCCACCGGCATCATTTTCTGCAAGGACGCCAGCGGTACGAAATTCAACAGTTCGGACGGAACCTTCGTAAATCACGGATATTACACGGAGGACAGTCCGCTGACCACTTCCACCGTCATCACGGCAGTGGAATCGTCTGAGGCCACCTATACTCCGACGCTTGACAGCAGTGACGAGATCAGCGTATTCTTCGAGACCTCACAGACCACAGCTCCCTACGTCTGGGTATGGGGCACTGACAATGTCAACTACAATGAAAACGGTTCATGGCCCGGTGATGAGATGACCCTGATGGGTACGGCTGCCAACGGAAACAGCATCTACAAATGGACCTATACGGGCTCGCTCACTGACCTGCCCACCGGTATCATTTTCTGCAAGGACGCCAGCGGTACGAAATTCAACAGTTCGGACGGAACCTTCGTGAATCATGGCTATTACACGGAGGACAGTCCGCTGACCACTTCCACCATCATCACCGCCACAAGCACAGACTCAGCAAAGTACTCTACAACTACCGGACTCAGTGTTATTGAAACTACCACCACAGACACTGACGTGTGGTATACCCTGCAGGGGCAGCGTATCAGCGAACCCACAGCCCACGGTATCTACATCCACGACGGAAAGAAGGTGGTGAAATAATTCAGAGCCATAATTATCAACATAACTATTTTGAAAAGGTGAGGGATTGCAAACATACAGAATGCACCCTCACCCTCCTTTACGAATTACAAATTCTAAAATACAAAAAGTGTTTTAGGAATATACCCATGTCCCCTTCGGACGATGCATGGCCATATCAATCATCCATGAAAGACGAGAAAGCTGTCAAGACCTTCAGCAACCGGATTCTTAACATTGGCTATTCACTATCCTTAAGGGGAAAAGGTTAAATAAATACTCAATAAACAAGAAGAAAAGAAAGACCGTGCCGTCATTTCTCTTCTTGAGCAACCTCAATATCAACAATCTTAAAATCTTACACATCGCATGCAAAATTTTTTATCTACGCGTGTGGCCCTTTTCCTTGTGATGATATTTACTGTCACAGGAAATCTGCGGGCTGACAATCAGTATGGGCTGAAAGATGACATTCAGGATGGTGTCATTCTCCATTGTTTTGACTGGTCACTCTCTGACATTAAGGACGCCTTGCCCGACATTGCAGAAGCAGGCTTCACTGCTGTGCAAACTTCCCCCTTGCAGCGCAGCGTTACTACTTCAGAAGCATGGTATGATGCTTACCGCCCCTACGACTTCACCTTTATCGAGAGCAGTGCCCTGGGCAGTGAGGACGACCTCAAGGAACTCTGCGAAGAGGCAGACAACTACGGCATCAAGGTAATCGTTGATGTCGTGTTCAATCATGTTGATGGCTCTTCTTCATCACCGACCCTCTATCACGACTCGTGGTGGAATGGTGGCGACTATCTGCGCTGGTATGGCGACGTGGACTACAGCAGCCGCTACAGCATCACTCACAACCAGATGGGTGGCGCTTCAGGATACCCCGATGTCAACTCTGAAAACAGTGATGTACAGGCCCGTGCCTTGGCTTACATTGAGCAACTGAAAGAAGACGGCGTGGACGGCATCCGTTTCGATGCTGCCAAGCACATCGGTCTTCCCTCGGAAGGTTGCGACTTCTGGTCTACCGTAACAAGTGTTGACGGCCTTTGGTACTACGGAGAGGTTCTTGACGGAACCGGCGGCACAGACTCCGAACTTCTGCCCGAATATCAGAATTACATGAGTATCACCGACAATACTTACGGCAACAATATGGCAGCTTCATTTGCTAACGGCAGTGTGAACTCTTCTATCGGTGTATTCAACCAAGAAGGAGCCAGCACAGACAAGCTGGTCTATTGGGGCGAGAGCCATGATACTTACTGCAACGACGGGGGCGCATCGAAAAACATGAGCCAAAACGTCATCGACCGCGCCTATGCTGTGGTGGCCGGTAACAATGGTGCCTCGGCACTCTACCTGTCGCGTCCTTCCAGTTCGGTCAACAGCAGCATCATGCTCGGCGTGAAAGGAAGCACCCACTTCACCAGCAGCGAGGTAGCTGAGGTGAATCATATGCACAACATCTGTGCAGGTGAAAGTAACTACTATGTTCACTCCGGCAACGTTGCCGCACAAGTTCGAAATAGCGGTGCCATTATTGTGTTGGGCTCCGGCAGCAATCAGAGCGTGAGCTTCGCCAACGGTGACGGCAGCGGTGACTGGCTGACTGCAGGAACCTATACTGACAAGGTGAGTGGAAATACTTTCACCGTTACAGCCTCTACCATCAGCGGTACTGTGGGTAGTACGGGTATTGCCGTAATATATAATGAAACGACAAGCAGTTCCCCCAGCGTGACGCTAAGTCCCGATGGAGGCAACTTCATTACTGATAACCTTACCGTAACCGCCACTCTGAGCGACGCCACCAGTGGTACATACCAGATTGGTGACGGAGAAAGTGTAAGCTTCACTGATTCTACCACCTTCACAATTGGTGACGATATGAGCTATGGAGATTCCATAACTGTAACATGGACTGCTGAAAGTGAGGATGGCACCACTGCGACAGGCAGCGCCACTTACACCAAAGTGGACCCCGACGCTGCCATCACCATCTACTGCAATGCTTCCTCAGCTCCCTACCTCTACGCATGGAGCTCAGAAAGCGGAAGCGACGTAACCCTCAACGGAAGCTGGCCCGGCACTCAGATGACAGAAACCACCACCGTGAACGGTACAGCCTATTACAGCAAGTCGTTCTCCGGCGTGTCTTCACTCAACATCATCTTCAACAACGGTTCCGGTTCACAGACTGATGACATCACCGGCATCACGGCAAGCACTTATTACACCTACGACGGCAGCACTACCGCTACTGTAGTAACTGAAATCATCTCCGACACCACAGCCACTGACACTACAGCTACCGATAGCACTGTTACCGACAGTACGACAACCGACAGTACGAATATCTACATCCCGACGCTGGAAAGCAGCAGCGAAATCAGTGTATTCTTTGAGACCTCACAGACCACAGCTCCCTACGTCTGGGTATGGGGCACTGATGATGTCAACTATAACGATAACGGCTCATGGCCAGGCGATGAGATGACCCTGATGGGTACGGCTGCCAACGGAAACAGCATCTACAAATGGACCTATACGGGCTCGCTCACTGACCTGCCCACCGGCATCATTTTCTGCAAGGACGCCAGCGGTACGAAATTCAACAGTTCGGACGGAACCTTCGTAAATCACGGATATTACACGGAGGACAGTCCGCTGACCACTTCCACCGTCATCACGGCAGTGGAATCGTCTGAGGCCACCTATACTCCGACGCTTGACAGCAGTGACGAGATCAGCGTATTCTTCGAGACCTCACAGACCACAGCTCCCTACGTCTGGGTATGGGGCACTGACAATGTCAACTACAATGAAAACGGTTCATGGCCCGGTGATGAGATGACCCTGATGGGTACGGCTGCCAACGGAAACAGCATCTACAAATGGACCTATACGGGCTCGCTCACTGACCTGCCCACCGGTATCATTTTCTGCAAGGACGCCAGCGGTACGAAATTCAACAGTTCGGACGGAACCTTCGTGAATCATGGCTATTACACGGAGGACAGTCCGCTGACCACTTCCACCATCATCACCGCCACAAGCACAGACTCAGCAAAGTACTCTACAACTACCGGACTCAGTGTTATTGAAACTACCACCACAGACATTGACGTGTGGTATACTCTGCAGGGACAGCGCATCAGTGAGCCCACAGGCCACGGCATCTTTATCCATAACGGAAAGAAAGTTATGAAATAAAAAATATTTTTCACACATGTACAGGTGAGGAACAGCAAGTAGAAAACTGCCGTCCTCACCTTTTTGTTTTTACCTTTTTATCAGTAGATTTTTCTTCCCGTCGTTCTTTTATTTTCTCAAATACTCACTTTCTTTGATTTTTTACTTATATTTGCAGCATATAAGCCTAACAGAAGAAATAGGAGCAACCATTATATCCTATAAGCAAACGGAATAAACAATGACAGAAAACATACCGCAAGAGTGGACGAAATTCATCCTCAAGGATGTCACTTTCGTCAACCTCATGATGAAGCGCATCTATAATGTTCTCATCGTAGCCAACCCCTACGACGCCTTCATGTTGGAGGACGACGGGCGCGTAGAGGAAAAAATCTACAACGAATACATGGCTCTTGGTCTGCGCTATCCGCCCATGTTCTCGAAAGTGTCTACTATCGAAGAGGCAGAGGATGTGCTTCACAGCTCGGATATAGACTTGGTGATCTGCATGCCCGGAACTGCGGACAACGATGCTTTCAGCGTGGCACGCGCCATCAAGAAGAATTTCCCGAAAATCCCCTGTGTGGTACTGACGCCTTTCAGTCATGGTATCACCCGACGCATGCAGGACGAAGACCTTACGATGTTCGACTATGTGTTCTGCTGGTTGGGAAACACCAACCTCATCATGTCTATCATTAAGCTCATTGAAGACAAGATGAATCTCGAACACGACCTTGAAGCAGGCGTGCAGATGATACTTCTCGTGGAAGACTCCATACGATTCTATTCCAGTATTCTTCCCAATCTCTATAATTACATTCTCCAGCAAAGCAACAACTTCGCTACGGAGGCCCTCAACCGACACGCTGCCACCATGCGCATGCGCGGTAGACCCAAGGTGGTACTGGCACGAAGTTACCGGGAAGCCATCGACATCTACGAACGCTACAAAGACAACTGCCTCGGTGTCATCTCCGACGTACGTTTCCCTATGGAACCGCTTAAAGCCGGTGCTTCGCCCCATGAGGAGGACAAAGACCCGGAAGCCGGATTCAAACTCCTTGAAGCCATCAGAAAGGAGGACGAATACGTACCCCTCATCATGGAGAGCTCTGAGGCCGCCAACAGGGAACGGGCTGAGAAAGAGGGATTCCGCTACGTGGATAAGAACTCGAAGAAACTCAGTTTGGACCTGAGACGTATCATGGAAGAGCACATGGGATTCGGCGACTTTCTCTTCCGTGACCCGAAGACCCACGAGGTGGTGGCACGAATTCACTCGCTCAAGGAACTGCAAGACAACATCTTCAAGATTCCACGCGACTCAATGCTCTACCATGTATCGCGCAACCACATCAGTCGCTGGCTCTGCGCCCGTGCTATTTTCCCCGTGAGCAATTTCCTGAAACACGTTACCTGGCACAAGTTGCAGGACGTGGATGCCCACCGGCAGATTATCTTTGACGCCATCGTACAATACCGGCATCTGAAGAACTTCGGCACCGTGGCTGTCTTCGACCGAATGAAATTTGACCAGTATGCGCATTTTGCTCGCATGGGAGAAGGCTCGTTAGGAGGAAAGGGACGTGGACTGGCCTTTCTCGACCACATTGTAAAGCTACACCCCGAACTGAATCAAATACCAGGTGTCACAGTGCAAATACCGAAGACTGTCGTACTGTGTACCGACATCTTCGATCAGTTCATGGAGCAGAACAACCTGTACCCAATTGCACTGAGTGATGCTCCCGACGAAGAAATCCTGCGGCACTTTCTGCGAGCACAGTTACCCGACAGCTACATTGCCGACTTCTTCACTCTCTTCGAAGCTATCAAGAGTCCCATTGCCATTCGATCCAGTTCTCTGTTGGAAGACAGCCACTACCAGCCCTTCGCAGGAATCTACAAGACCTACATGATTCCGCATCTGGACGACAAATATGCCATGCTGGAAATGCTCGCAGCTGCCATCAAGAGTGTCTACGCCTCGGTCTACTACCGTGATTCAAAAGCCTACATGACGGCTACCAGTAATGTGATAGACCAGGAAAAGATGGCTGTAATATTGCAAGAGGTTGTAGGTAAACAATACGGCGACCACTACTATCCGAATATTTCCGGTGTGCTACGCTCGCTGAACTACTATCCCATCGGCAATGAAACAGCAGAGGAAGGCATCGCTTCGCTAGCCGTGGGATTGGGAAAATACATCGTAGACGGCGGACAGACCCTGCGGGTATCGCCCTATCATCCTGACCAAGTGCTGCAGACCTCTGAACTGGATACCGCACTAAAGGAAACACAGACTCAATTTTATGCCCTCGACATGAAAGACGTGGGGGCTGACTTCAAAGTAGACGACGGCTTCAACATCAAGAAAATGAAGATTAAAGATGCTGTAGCAGATAACTCGCTTACTTTCTTAGCTTCAACCTTCGACCCTTACGACCAAATCATACGGGATGGTATATACGAGGGCGGACGTAAGGTTATCACCTTCAGCGGAGTGCTTCAACAGGGTGTATTTCCGTTGCCAAAATTATTGCAAATGTCGATGAAATACGGCGCCGGAGCCATGAGACGACCCGTAGAGATAGAATTTGCCTGCAACATCAACCCTGACCGAACGGGAGAGTTCTATCTGCTGCAGATGCGACCCATCGTTGACCCCAAGCAGATGCTGGACGAGGACTTGTTGGAGATTCCGGACAGTGACTGCCTTTTACGGTCGCACAACTCCTTAGGACATGGTATTTCAGAAGAATACACCGACGTGGTCTATGTGAAATACGATGACAACTATTCTGCAATGAACAACCCTGCCGTGGCAGATGAGATAGAACGCATCAACAGGAAGTTTCTCGCTGAAGGTCGAAACTACATCCTCATTGGTCCGGGCCGATGGGGGTCGAGTGACCCCTGGCTGGGAGTCCCCGTGAAATGGCCGCACATCTCAGCAGCACGCCTCATCGTAGAAGTGGCACTGAAGAACTATCGGGTAGACCCGTCACAGGGTACTCACTTCTTCCAGAACCTCACTTCTTTCCAAGTCGGTTACTTTACCATTGACACCAATCATCCCAGGGAAGGGGGCATGATACGCAAGGACATCCTCGATGCTATGCCCGCCGTAGAAGAAACGAAATTCGTGCGCCACGTACGTTTCGATCAACCCCTCAAAATCATGATGGACGGAAAGAAACAAGAGGGAGTGGTGCTAATTCATAATTCATAATTGGCTGCTCGGTGATAAATCACCTGGTATCGCTGTGATGCTTGCTTCCGGTTCGTGAAGTTCCTCGCAGCTCGGCTGCGTGGCTTTCGTTTTTCGTTCCGCTCGCTGGCTCCCATCACCCTGCCACGTGGCCCTCGCCCATTGCCTCACGTAGCTTCTCTTCAGCCCCACATCATAAACCAAACAGAAAACAAAAAAATGACACCATACAACAAGAGAACAAAAGAGAGCATCGTCCAAGGCTATGAGCAAGAGGCCCAACGACTGCAGGGACTCATCCATAAGACGCTCAGGCTGGGACATCTCTTCCTCACGGGAGAGATAGTGCTTTTTCTCTTAGCCATCGGCATGATAGGCGGCTATGCCCTCGTAAGCGTCTCCACTCTATGGCTCTACGGAGCCGTTGCATGTGCCGTGATTTATATTATCGTGCGATTGAAAGACAGCCGAAACGATGAACGGCGAAAGCAATTGGAAAATCAACGAAAAGCATTTCTGCACGAGATTCATTATCAGCAGGGCAACTACAATGATTTCGACGACGGACAACGTTACGCCGATTCCGCCCATCCCTATTCGACCGACCTTGACCTCTTCGGTCCGCAGTCGTTCTTCCACCGCATCAACCGCACTGTCACCTCAGGCGGCAGCGATCTGCTTGCATTGTGGCTCTCTCATGTTCCCGCCTCAGCCTCTGATATTGCCAAACGACGGGAAGCTGTGGAAGCGCTTGCCGAAACCAACGGAATAAGGGAAAAATTCGCAGCCTGTCGAGAAACCACAACGGACAGCAGTAATACTGAACAAATAGTCAATACAACCGAAGGTTACACGACAAACAACGTTACCGATACAGAAGCAACGCTCCGTGCGGTTTCAGCGATACGTCAGTTTCGTCCAGCATCGTTGGCTACTCGCAGTTGGGTCTGGGCTTTCGGGCTGATAGCACTCATCGACTTCTATGTCCTTATTATTCTGTGCATGGCAGGTCACGTTCCCGTGGCAGCACCTCTGATTTTTGGTTTGATACTATTTGTATGCGTCATGCGACTCTCCGCTCCCGTGCTGCAGCCACTGACCAAACAAATAGACCGCCTTCAAAAACAGTTCGCTGTTTATGAACAACTTTTCCGCCTTGCCGGCAGCGAACCAATGCATCACGCCGCCTCGTCATCCTCTCTGCTACAGGAAATTTTCTCTCGCTGCGACGACATGGAAGAGGCAACTGTCCGCCTCACCAGTATCAGCAGTACCCTCGACAGCCGGGGGAACGGATTTTTTCTTTTCTTAGCCGACACTTTTGCCCTCAACGGGCTACTCACTGTGCGCCGTTTTCTCTATTGGAAGAAACATTATGAGAACGCACTCGCCGACGGCATAGAGGCAATTTCCACGCTCGATGCTCTTGTCTCCATGGCCACCTACAGATATAATGAGCCGCGAACAATATGGCCGGAAATAATAGAAGACCGTGTCGACCGAATTGTATTCGACGGACAGAATCTGCGTCACCCCTTCCTCGGCGACAAGGCTGTAGGCAACGACTTCCACGTTGATGACGGCCACTTTTACATCGTTACGGGAGCCAACATGGCAGGAAAAAGCACCTTCCTGCGCACCATCGGACTGAGCTACGTCATGGCTGCAAGCGGACTGCCCGTCATGGCCGACCGATTGCAAGTGTCACTTTTCTCTCTCTTTACAAGTATGCGAACCACGGACGACCTGACACGCGGCATCTCCTACTTCAACGCAGAACTGCTTCGTCTGCAACAGCTCATCAACTTTGTAAGTCAGCAGCGGCGCCCCACCCTCCTCATTCTGGACGAGATATTGAAAGGTACCAACTCAGAGGACAAGCTCAACGGCTCGCGAATGTTCCTGGAACACATGACAGGAAAACCCGTTAGCGGCATCATTGCCACCCACGACCTTGCACTCTCTACAATGGAAGATAAATATCCCGAAACCTTCTCCAATTTCTGCTTTGAAATAAAGCTGGGTACCGACATTACCTACACCTACAAAATAACACGCGGTGTAGCACGTAATCAAAATGCCACCTATCTTCTCAAGAAATTGCTTGCAGCGACACCATCGACAACAACGAATTCCCCCGGCAAAGTCCATCTTCATCAGTGAAGAAAGAACCAGTAAAATAAGCCATTTAATCTTTCCACATGAAACAACTTTTATTTCTTCTGCTGTTCGTACTGCAATCCGCAGTAATTTCGGCACAACAATTTCGCAATCCCATTATTCCCGGTTACCATCCCGACCCCAGTGTATGCAGAGTAGGTAACCGATTCCTGCTAGTCAACTCATCCTTTCAATATTTCCCTGGTGTACCTATCTATGAAAGCGAAGATCTCGTGCATTGGCAACAAATAGGCAACGTTCTCAACCGTAAAAGTCAACTTGACCTGACCGGTGCATCTTCATGGACAGGAATTTATGCCCCTACTATCAGATATGACAACGGCATTTATTACATGGTGACCACCAATGTAGGAAACGGAGGAAACTTCCTTGTCACAGCGAAAGATCCACGAGGGCCCTGGAGTGAGCCCGTGAAAATCAGCGAGGGTGCCATCGACCCTTCCATTTATTTTGAAAATGGTCATTGCTACTACTGCAGCAATCCCAACGGTACCATTGCACTTTGCGAAATCGATCCGAAAACCGGCAAGGCACTCACACCTTTTAAACCTGTCTGGAGTGGAACGGGAGGTCGATATGTAGAAGGCTCGCACATCTACAAAAAAGACGGCTACTATTATCTGCTCTGTTCAGA
>JBMNUW010000067.1:0-16008 GCA_050946475.1 Prevotella sp. | reverse complement strand
TGCCGTTTTCACCACACTCATACATCTGCGACACGTCACCCTTGTCAGCCTTGAAGAGCCACATCATAGCATCACGCGTAGAACGTATTCCGGCAAGATAGTGCTGAGAAGTAGTCATGTCCTTGCTCTCCTGCACCCGATAGCCGTTCTTGGCAGCATTCTTTACCAACTGATCGGCAGTCTGGTTTGCACTGATGAAGGAGCTGAACTTGTTGTAAGCCAAGCTACGTGTTTCTTTCGAATAATCGATTGTCTTCTTGATGACGGCAGCCGTATATTTGCTGATCATGTTGCGACGGTCGAGCACCTGCACCACGAGGTTGCCCTGCGTCATCTTCATGTTGCGAATCTCATTGGGAGCCATAGTCTGCAACTGTGTGAGGTAGTTGCGAGTGTCTTGGTCCATCGAGGTGCTGTATTCATACATTCTAGTAGTCACCCACATGTCCTTGCCTTCCTGACCATAGCGCTTGGCGATGGTGGCGAAGTCGGCACCGCCGTTCAGTGCGTTCACCACGGAGTCGGCACGTGTCTGTGCCTCATCGGGAGTCTGGCCGGCGACCTGAATGGCGCGAATCTGAATAGAATCGGGAAGTTCCTGCTTAGCCACGAGCTTCACGATGTTCAGTGTATTGTCTTGTGTATTCTCCACGGGACCGAAAGTCTGACCAACGGCCATGGAGTCGAGACGGCCCTGAATGTCGGTGGGATAAGCCTCCTTGCCAACAGGCAGGCCAAGATACTGCACGGTAGACATGCTCTTGCGCACCACCTCGGTAGGATCGGCTGCAGCGGCGAGCTGCTTTGCATATCCTGCGAAAGACTTCTTTAAGGCTGCGCGGTCAGCAGCAGAAGCCACGATGGGCACATCGATATACTTGAAGTCGCGGCTCTCGACATACTGGGCGAAGCGAGGTTTGAGCTCGTTGTACTTGGCCTTGAGGTCGGCGTCGGTCACTTTCACCTTGCTGTCCTCAATGCTTGAATAAGGATAGGCTGCAAGTTGAATCTGGCTCTCCTCGTTCTCCTCCTTGAAAGCCATCTTGGCCTCAATGGGGTTGGAGAGGAAGCAGTGGGCCAGCAGGCCCTGGTATTTCTGGATGAGGAGCTGCTGGCGGAGCGAGTTCTCCACGTAGGTCCAATACTTGTAAATGGTGCCCATCTGCTCTGCCACCTGTGGGTTGGCAGTCTGCTGTTGCTTATATTGAGCCAGGAACTGCTGCAGCTGGTTGGCGTCGAAACGTCCCGTCTGCTGGTTCACGAAAGGCGTGGAGAGCAACATCTGGTTGGTTCCCTCCTTGAGCACATTCTGCATCTCGCCGTCGGTGACGGTGAGCCCGAGCTTGTCGCACTCATTCTCGATGAGCTTGTACTGCACATAGTTCTGCCATACGCCGTCGCGAACCTGGTTGAGTTGATCTTCGGTGAGATTGTCCTGACCCTGTAGCTTCATGGCCTGCTGCACGTCGTCGACGAGCTTTGAAAATTCTTCAATGCTGATTTTCTCACCCAAGACTTCACCGACTTGCTGTCGCTGATTGTTTCTACTTGCTTCGCACGAACGGAAGCCTTCCTCGGCAATAAAAGCGAAGAGGCCGCCGCCGATGATGATAATCAGCACAACGCCCCAGCTTCTAATTTTTCCTAATGCTGCCATTTTGTTGTAATCGTTTTTATTTTTTGTTGTTTATTTTCCTTTGGACGTTTTTGTCTTTAATTTCCGCAAGGAGATAAGTTCAGTAATGGTTACATTGCTCATTTAAGCGTACAAATTTAGCAATTAATTGTCAAACAGCGGAATTTTTAAAGGAGAAATTGCACTTTTCGTTGATTTTGTGCTGATTGGAGCATTCCGCACAGCCACCATCATCGCATTAAGACACGATTTTATCGAATAAGCGATTCATCCTAAGACAGCCTATCCTTTATCCTGTCTCTGAGCCTGTTCAACAAATGTGTGTTCCGTTGGAGTACCAACATGGAACAAATCACGGAAACTGCGGTGACAGCCAACGACAGGGTCCAGGCCCACAATCCCTCCGTGAAACTCCGGGCCGCAAAGACGAGCAAGCCCAAAGAAAACTGCATCAGGATAATCTTTACAACCTGTCTGTCAAGATGGTAACCATATCGATGATGGAAGTAAGACAAGTCGAAAAGCAGATTGATTCCCATCGCTGACAGGATTCCTGCTCCTGCCCCATCCAGTCCCTTCCACTCATAGCCCAAGACCACACAAACCACAAGAGCCACCGCATAAAGCGTCTCCACGGCAAGAAAGACACGGGAATGGCCCCTTGAAAGAGAAATATATTCTATCGGGAGCAGTATGGCGCGGAGATACATCGCCAGAATGGTGAAGTGCATCATGCCCATCACGGGGAGGAATTTGGAGCTGAACAGCAGGGGGAGCAGCAGGGGCAGGAAGGTGGTGAAGGCGGCAAACAGTGGAGCCACGATGAGGAGCGACACCTCCATCTGCCGGTTCACCGCCTCATTGAGTTCGGCACCTGTTTGGGGGATGGCCGACAGTCGCGGGAAATAGTCGGTCTCCATCGCCGAGAAAACCAGTCCAGCACAGGTCATGGTCATCATGTAGCCCGTGTTGTAGAGACCCACGGCAACGAGATCGCCGGTGTGGTTGAGGAAGGAGCGAATGGCAAATTCCGCTCCGCTGCCCATAATGCCGGCCAGCACGAAAGCCACGCCCAACCGCACCATGCCGCTGCCCTCACGGAAGAGGCCCGCCTTGGAGGCACCCGTGCGCAGAGGATAGCGACGGAACGAATAGGCGATGGTGAGCAGGCAGGTGACAAGGGCCATGAGTACCAGCGAGGGGACGATGCCGGCCTGGCCGAAGAAATAATAGAGGGGAACGGAGATGAGGAAGGCGCCCAACACGCCGAGAATGGGAATCAGAGCCAGCGAGCGCAACTGACGGGTGCCCTTGAGGATGGCGGTCTCGCCACCCGTGATGGCGGTCAGGGCCACGACGGGCGACAGCAGAACGAAGTGGAGCGTGTGGTCGCCCCAGGCAAAGGTCCAGCGGTTGAGCAACGGACTGAGCACCACACAGAGCACCATGCCCAGGATGGCGGAGAGAAAACTCCAGAAACGCACCAGCCGGACCGCATGGTCCACCCTTTCGGAATCGCCGCTCTCGAAAGCCTCAGAGATGTTGCGCACACCGCTCATCTGAATGCCGAAGTTGGTAGAGTCGCTCATCAGGCGGATAGTGGAATTGAACAGTGACACCAAGCCCATGCCGTCGGGACCCAGCAACAGCGCCACGCACTTGTTGCGCACCACTCCGATGAGGATGCTGAGTCCCTGCACCCCGCCAAAGAGGCTGGTGTATTTCAGAATATGGGCATATGTGGTTTCTTTTGTTTCGGCCGGTTTCATGGGTTGATGTCTGATACGGCGACAAGGGTCTGCATCTTCCTGCATTCCAAGGCAATGCGCCTTTATCAGAAAGTGTCCGGACACAGCTGTTGCTGCATCCATCATCATATGATATGTAATTATCTGCGCAAAGTTAAAGCTTAATTATTACTTCTCCAAATTGTATCTTCATTATTTTCAACATTCTCTGACTGCCGTAGGCTCCTTTCCGAATGTTGCAGCAGCGCCATCCCGCTTCTCGTCCGCTTGTTATCCATGATGTCAAAAACGCTTATCGATGATGGGCTTCACATGGTGCTCCCCGTCGTTCAGCCCAAATCAACATGACTTTAGAGGCTTGGCAGACTTACGTAGAGGCCAGGGCAATGTTCGCTTCAGTCAATTATCTTATTTTTTTTTTTGTTGATATAAAGAAGAACCGTGGACATTCCCCCACTACACTGAAGGCATGTCCACGGTTCCAAAAATGCGGTGTTCCATTCAAGGTTGCCCATGCTGGCATCACGAAGGTCCGCCACTGCTGAAGACCTATGACTAAATTATCGGCACCGAAACCTTGAACGTCACGTTGCGTCCCATGTTGTAGAAACCCTGGCGGGAGGTCCACGGGTTCAGACCCGCATACTTTAGACGACTGAGGTGACTCTGATAGGCGCGGTCGGTGAGGTTGTCGGTGATGACCGTCAGCGAGAATAGCTTGCGTCCATGCAGTTTCACGTCAGTGCCGGCGGAGAGGCTGAACAGCGTGTACGAAGGCGTGGCAGTCTCCGTGTTGTTGGCCTTATAATAGTGGTCCTGCCGGAGATTGCATTCCATTCCCGCCCTGACGTACAGATTGTCCAGTATGGGGGCATCCTGCAGAATCACGTAGCGCACCTCGGCGTTCCAGCGCGGGGCTGGGGTCATGGGCAGGTATTTCGTGTCATCGGGCTGGTGGAGTTGCACGGCGTCGACATAGGAGAAACTGTTCTCTATGTGCAGACGGTCCACGGGATGCAGGTCTATCAGCGCCTCACCGCCCAAGAGCCGTGCGTCGCCCTGTTGATACTGATAGGTGGGAATGCCGTCGGTCTCTCGGTCCTGTCGCCCAGCGAAGATGTAGTTGTCAATGCGGTTGCAGAAGAGGGCGAGCTGTGCGGTGACATAGCGTGAGGTGTAGTCCCATCCTATATCCACCTGCATGCTGTTCTCCGGCTTCAGATTGTGGTTGCCAGTCTCATAGCGGAAGGTGCCCTCATGCTCACCGTTCGACCCCAGCTCACTGAGGTTGGGAGCCCTGAAGCCGCGAGATAGATTCAGTCGGACGCTCATGACGGGGCTGACGGCATAGACGGCGCCCAACGACCCTGTCACCCCATTGAAGCGGCGCGCGAAGCGGTCGAACTTTCCCTCCTGCGCGAAGGCGTGCAGATGGCGGGTGTCGAAGCGGATGCCACCGCTGAGGTTCCACCGTCCCACTTCCTTGCTTGCCGCCAGGAAGGCGCCCCAGTCGAAGAGCGCGTAAGCGGGGATGAGCGTCTCATCACCCTTGTTGAGCGACCGCTGATACATTCCGCCCATGCCTACCGTGGCCTTCCATCTGCGGCGCAGACCCAGCGTATAGTGCAGGTCATAGTTCACGGTGTGGAGCATGAAATCGAGCCCCGGCACCTTGTCGCTTTCCTCGAACTCCTGGCGTCGGTTCTGCTGATAGCCCACGATGGCGGTGAGACGTCCCTTTCCTATGTAGACGGAGTTGTCCCACACGACCTTGTAGTGGTGAATCTGCTGGAAGGGCAGGGTCTGATGGTAGGTGGTCAGCTGATGGTGCGAGGGGCGCTCCGAGACAGTTCCGTCTCCACCTTCCTCGTCCTCCTCCAGTTCGGTCATGCTGGGCGTCAGATGATAATAGGAGAGGCGTAGATGACTGTAACCCCAGCTGCGGTTCAGTCCGAGAAGACCCGAGAGGGCGCGCTCGTGCAGTTGGGAGCCGATGACGTAGCCGTCAGTCTTGTTTTTGTAGGCGTGCGCCATCTTCTCCGAGTAGCGGGCGCCCCACACGAAGCCTTTGTGGTTGCCGTCGATGTGGAGACTGTAGTCGAAGAGTCCGTTGTTGGTCTGATACTCCGTGGTGACACCTCCGGCCACGGTTCCCTCCGGCAGCGTGGGCGCGTGGTGGAAAATTACGACACCCGCCATAGCGTCCGAGCCATACATCAACGAGGCGGGCCCTTTCAGCACTTCCACCTGGCCAACGCTGTTCGCGTCAATCTCAATGCCGTGTTCGTCGCCCCACTGCTGGCCTTCCTGCCGCACACCGTCGTCCACGGTGACGATGCGGTTGAAGCCCAGACCTCTGATGACGGGCTTGGATATACCACTGCCAGTGGTCACCTGTGAGAGCCCCGGCAGGTGGGCCAACGCATCGATGATGTTCGTTGACGCACGCTGTTGCAGGTCCGTGGCACTGACGACAGAGACGGGCGAGGGCGACTCACTGAGGAGCGTGTGCCCCGAAAGTCCGCTCACCACCACCTCGTTGAGCTGTGCGTTGGCTTCCTCCATCACGAAGTCGGCCTGTTGGGTCTTTGCGAGGTCCACGGCCCGGATGATGGTCTTGTGTCCGATGTAGCTCACCTGCAGCGTCACCGTGCGCAGGGGCAGGTTGCTTATCTGATAGTTGCCGTCGGCATCGGTGGCGGCGCCTGTGGCGAGTTCGGGAATATAGATGGAGACACCGATAAGTTTTTCCTTTGTCTGGTCATCGGTCACCGTTCCCCGAAGAGTAGTGGACTGGGGAACGGGTTCTGCCGCGGCAAACAGGGCGATACCTATCAACCACAGCATGAGAATATATCTTTTCATGTATTGTTTACTTTGTTATGGGGATGAAAATAGGAAAAGGCGACGCGGCGGGTGGCAATGCAAGGACTGGCTGGAACGGCTGAGGGCAGAGAGACGCTGCTAAGCAGCGTCATACACAACGAATCATAACCAAATGCGCACAGAAGTAAAGGCGCAGCCCATCGGCCACACCAGCGCGCAGCCAATTATGCATTATGAATTATGCATTATGAATTATGAATAAAAAAAAGGCGGTGCCCTCATCATCGGTTGGCCTTTGCAGTCCGCGGTGACAACGGTCACCGGGAAGAGACCGCAAAGACCCGCCCTTCTTAGAACTACTGCCAGCACGAGACTGGAAGCCGGCAGCAGGGGCAACGAAAGAAAAGTACAGAAGAGACAATGACCACCGCTCATCGGTGACTGCGCCATGTGAACAGGATGGTGCAGATGACGCATGCAGGCATAGCACGTCTCCGGTATCGAAGGCGCAGCATAATGACGGTGCAACGAGGCAGCAAGGAGCATCGGCACGAACACCATCAGAAGTATCCGCGCTGCCCAAGTCCTTCGTTGCTGCAATCTCTTCATACTGGTTGCAAAGATAAAAAATATATTTCCTTCTTGGCTTATTTACATGGAATGATGTCCATTTTTAAATTACTTTATTGTTCAGGTGGGTTCTTTTAAGGTGGGTTCTATTAATTAGCTTTTCCAGATTTCGTGACAATCTTCGAGATCAAATTGACAGTGAGCGAAGGAGTTATGCGGGCATAACGACTGAGTGAACTGGCAAGTTAAGCCGAAGAAAGGCCGAAAGATGGAAAAACGGAATCCAATCTTCTAACAGTAATTTTTGGTGGTAATTAATAGAACCCACCTTAATTCTGTTTTTTTATTTTCCTATTGGTGGTATCTATCATTTCGGTCGTATTTTGTTTTATGCGGATCAAAATGCAAGTCTCCCCAGTCATGTAGCCCGCTACACTCCATCGTTCACTTACATTGCTCTCACCTAATGCGAAAAATAATTTTCAAATAATTAATAGTAGCTTTCCATCAAGCTTGCATCTTTTTTGTAACTTTGCAGATATTAAAGTCATTCATAAGTAATACCTATATTTATATTTATCATCAATATCAATGAAAGAATTTGTAATCTCCGACGCCAAAGCCGAAACCGCCATACTCGTGGGTCTCATCACCCCTGAGCAGGACGAGGCCAAGACCAAGGAATATCTCGACGAACTGGAATTTCTCGCCGATACCGCCGGCGCCGTCACCGTAAAGCGATTCACCCAACGCGTGGGAGGAGCCAACGCCGTGACCTACGTGGGAAAGGGCAAGCTTGAGGAGATAAAAAACTATATTCGGGAGGAAGGAGAGAACGACCGGGAAATCGGAATGGTAATCTTCGACGACGAGCTCTCGGCCAAACAGATAAGAAACATCGAGAAGGAGCTGCAGGTGAAAATACTGGACCGCACCTCGCTCATCCTCGACATCTTCGCCATGCGCGCCCAGACGGCCAACGCCAAGACGCAAGTGGAACTGGCACAATATCGCTACATGCTGCCTCGATTGCAGCGGCTCTGGACCCACCTCGAACGACAAGGAGGAGGTTCCGGATCGGGCGGCGGCAAGGGCAGCGTGGGACTGCGTGGACCTGGCGAGACGCAGCTGGAGATGGACCGACGCATCATTCTCCAACGGGTGTCGCTGCTCAAAAAGCGCCTCGAAGAGATCGACAAGCAGAAAAGCACCCAGCGCAAAAACCGCGGCAGACTCATCCGCGTGGCGCTCGTGGGCTACACCAATGTGGGAAAGTCCACCATCATGAACCTTCTGGCCAAGAGCGAAGTGTTTGCGGAGAACAAGCTCTTCGCCACCCTAGACACCACCGTGCGCAAGGTGGTCATACAGAACCTGCCCTTCCTGCTGGCAGACACCGTGGGCTTCATCCGCAAATTGCCCACCGACCTCGTAGACTCGTTCAAGTCGACTCTCGACGAAGTGCGCGAGGCCGACCTTCTGCTCCACGTCGTAGACATCTCGCACCCCGACTTCGAAGAACAGATTGACGTGGTGAACCAAACACTCAAGGAACTCGGATGCGCCGACAAGCCTTCGATGATAGTCTTCAACAAGATAGACAACTATCATTGGGTGGACAAGGAAGAAGACGACCTCACACCGAGCACCAAGGAGAACGTCACTCTGCAAGACCTGCGACGCACATGGATGGCTCGACTCAACGACAACTGCCTCTTCATCTCCGCCAAGGAGAAAAGCAACATCGACGAGCTGCGCGACGTGCTCTATCGCCGCGTGAGAGAACTGCACGTGCAGAAATATCCTTACAACGACTTCCTCTATCCTGAGGTGGATTAACAAAAACAACAAAACTTGGACATCATGGAATACAGACCACTCACCGACGAGGAAATCATGATCCTCGAAGACCATAACTGCTGGGCCGAAGACTGGAGCAGCGTGCTCGTCTCGGAAGACTTCAAACCCAATTACATGCACCGCGTCATGCTCTATGGAGAAGTGCGCATCGGCGACTTCGACACCAGCGTGGAGGTGGCCAAGGACTTCCTCAAGCACTCAGGCATCTGCAACGCCACTCTCAGAAACGTCACCATAGGAGACAACTGCCTCATCGAGAACGTAGGCAACTACATCAACAACTATACCATCGGCGACAACTGCTACATCTCGAACATCTCCACCATGGAGACCACCGAAGGCGCCACCTTTGGACAGGGCAGTCTCATCTCCGTGCTCAACGAAGTGGGCGACGGAAACCTCGTTCTCTTCAGTAATCTCAACAGCCAGTTTGCCGCCTTCATGGTGAACCACTTCCACGACCGGGAACTTAAGGAGGCCATTCGCCGCCTCATCCGTGAGCAGGTCAATGCCACCCTGCCCGACCGAGGCACCATCGGCGACAGGGTGAAGATCGTGAATACCAAGGAAATAACCAACACTATCGTCTACGACGACTGCGAAATCAACGGCGCAGCCCGTCTCAGCGACTGCACCATTCTCAGCTCGCCCGAGGCCAACGTATATATCGGCACCGGCGTGATATGCGAAGACTCCATCATCTCCGACGGGTCGAGCATCATCAATTCGGTGAAGATGCAAGACTGCTTCGTGGGTGAGGCTTGTAAGATTAGCAACGGATTCACCGCCTCGCAGAGCGTCTTCTTTGCCAATTCCTTCATGAGCAACGGCGAGGCCTGCGCTGCCTTCTGCGGTCCCTTCTCGGCAAGCCACCACAAGAGCTCCCTGCTCATCGGCGGCATGTTCAGCTTCTACAACGCCGGCTCGGCTACCAACTTCTCCAACCACGCCTACAAGATGGGACCCATGCACTGGGGCATTCTCGAGCGCGGCACAAAGACAGCCAGTGGTGCCTATCTTCTCATGCCCGCCACCATCGGCACGTTTTCCGTCTGCTTCGGCAAGCTGATGCACCATCCCAACACGCGCAAACTGCCTTTCTCCTATCTCATCGCATACGGCGACACGATGTATCTCTCACCCGGACGCAACATCACCACGGTGGGTCTCTACCGCGACATCCGCAAATGGCCCAAGCGCGACCTTCGTGCTAAAGGCACGCAGAAGAGCATCGTTAACTTCGACTGGCTCTCGCCGTTCTCCGTGGGAGAAATCATCGAAGGCAAGAAAATTCTGGAGCAGCTTCGCGACGCCTCCGGCGAAGATGTCTCTTCTTATAATTTCCACGAATATGTCATTAATGCCTCTTCGCTTCAAAAGGGCATCAAGTATTACGACATCGCCCTGCGTATTTACATGGGCGCCGTGCTCAAACGCGTGCTCAAGCGCGACCCTACTCTCGCACCTCCACAGACAGAAATAGGACTGGGCGAGTGGCACGACCTTTCGGGCCTTCTCCTCCCGGTATCGGAAGAAGAGCGACTCATCGACGACATCAAGAGCGGCCGACTGGAAACCATTGATGAGGTGACTGACAGATTCGTGGACATCAATAACCATTATCGAGAGTATCAGTGGGCGTGGACCTATCGACTCATTCTCGATTATTATCACCTCGACGAGCTCACACTCGACGACGCACCGCGCATTCGCGAGGACTATGTCAAGGCACGCCGCACCTGGATTGCAGAAATCCGGAAGGACGCCGAAAAAGAGTTTCGCATGGGTGACGTAGAACAAGAGGTGTTCGACGACTTCATCAATCACCTCGACCACGAAGTGGATTACGAGGAATAATCCAAAGAAAAATATTAATTGTCATATCGGGCATTTCCGCCAAACTTTAATAAAAAGCATGTTAAATCCTTCGAAAAGCGCCAAAAACAAAGAGAAAAAATTGCGAATCAAAAGAAAATGACTTAACTTTGCATGCAAATAAGTTAAAAATATGGCAAATTATCATTTAGACGCTTTAGACAAGAAAATTTTGCAACTTGTGGCCAACGATGCCAGGATTCCTTTCCTTGAGGTGGCCCGTGCTTGCAACGTCAGTGGAGCCGCAATCCATCAACGCATTCAGAAACTTACCGCCCAGGGTGTGCTCAAGGGCTCACAATTCATCATCGACCCTGAGAAAATCGGTTACGAGACATGTGCCTACGTGGGACTTTATCTGAAAGACCCGGGTCAGTTTGATACCGTTGTGGAAAAACTTCGCAAAATTCCTGAGGTAACGGAATGCCACTTTACCACAGGCGGATATGATATGTTCATCAAAATCTATGCGATGAACAATCATCATCTGCTCAATGTGATTCATGACAAGCTGCAACCCCTCGGTCTTTCCCGAAGCGAAACCATCGTGAGCTTCAATGCCGTCATCGACCGTCAGCTCCCCATCTTGGACCTGCCTGCCGTAGATAAAGATGGCAACAGCGAACAGCAGTAATTTTTCCCTATTTCCTAAGATATTCCATGAAGGAGAAGCCGTTGTGCTTCTCCTTTTTTGTTTCACGCCACTGCCGCGCATCCCAGTCGGGGAAAAAGGCGTCGGCATCCGTCGGGCACTGGTCTACTATTGTCAGCAACATCCTGTCAGCCACGGGGAGAGCCGCACGATAAAGCATGGCTCCGCCAATGACGAACACGTCAAAATAGTCTGCCTGTTCATTGCAATGAACGGATGTTTGCTCGCTACACTGACCATTCTGAGAGGCAAATCCACGACAAAAGTCAAGTGCAGACCGAAACGACGTCGCAATCGTGGCACCGGGAGTATCACGAAGACTACTACTCACCACGACGTTCGGTCGACCAGGTAAGGGCCGACTGCCCAGCGACTCCCACGTGTGGCGTCCCATGATAATGGGATGTCCCATGGTGAGTTGCTTGAAGCGCTGCAAGTCTTCAGGCAAATGCCAGGGCAACCGATTGCTTCGACCAATGGCACCATTGACAGCTATGGCTGCAATGATGTTCACTCGTAAACGGGGAATAACAGGGGTTTTCTGTTCCATTGTATGTTTATTCTTGCTTAATTACAAATTTATTTTTGCTGCAATCCATACTTACTTCTTGCGACATTGCAAATCTATCCATACTACATTACATATTTATACTTACTCAATTACAGATTTATTCCTGCTACATTACCAATTTACACATATAGCTTGAATTATTCAATTCTGAACTTCCGTTTATTCAATCCTGAACTTCTTTATACTCAATCTTATACCCTTGCATCATCCATCTTGCTTCGTTGTCTGTCAGTTGACAACACAAATAATATAGATTGACCATTCCTTGCACGGCTTTCGACGTTGCGCCCCTCTTGGGGAAACATTGAGTCCCACCTGGGAAACAATCGAGTCCCACCTGGGAGACGAACGAGCCCCACCTGGGTGACAATCATGCCCCACCTGGGAAACAATCGTGCCTCACTTGGGAGACAATCATCCCCCACGAGGGATTCGTCATGAAAGAGCAAGACTCATGATAAGAAAGCATGGGAAACAGCATGAGAAGCATGTACTTATGGACGAAGAACCACAACAGGTTCTGCAGGCAGATGACTGCTGCGTATGCGCCATTCGGCTGGATAAAGATTGTTGGCTCTGTTACCCATGTTCTTCTCGAAACCAAGGGGGAAGCCTTCGTAGCTCACAACGACAAAACCACGAGGAGTGTCTGCAGGCAGGGATACCGCTTCACGACGGAGATAGGTCATCGCCTCGTCCCACGTGAGGTTTACTTCCGGGAAGCCATCCCTACGAAGGCCGAGTGAAAGCGGCAGCGCAGCATGAGGCACGAAGTCACGACCCCGTTGTACACCCAGCGGCACTCCGGCATGAAGCAGATGAAGGGAAAATGAGGCACGGTCGTAAAGCGGTGCCCAGCGACGAGGCACAGCCCACCACTCATCGTCATGCTGGCGCAAAGCCCATCCTTCTGTTTCTTGACTGCTTGAAACAAACTTTTCTTTATTTTGTCGCCGGGCCGTATCATCGCCCTCAGATACAAACGTGGACTGCAATGATTCATTTTCAACCTCCTTATCCTTAAAATTCCGCACGAGCCATCGTTCGCAAAGTTCCGTCAATTGTCGGTCAGCACCGGTGTGACTGTTTTTCTTGTGCTTCGCAGACTTGATGCGCCGCTCCTCTCCCATCATTGCAGAAAGGGCGGAACCGGCCTCACCAGGCTTACGCAGTACTGCCATGAAAAGTCCCTCGCCACGAGTACGACCGGGGAAGAAACGGAAAACCGGCAAGTTTCCCGTCACAGCACCCGACACGCCCCACTCCGCGGGCATGTCCATCGAAAGAGGCTCTGCTCCCAGTTCCTCGCAAATCCACTCCACATTTTCCTCGTCTTCCGCAGTATTGAATGTGCAGGTGGAATAGACAAGCAGGCCGCCGGGACGCAGACAATGCCAGGCATCAGCCACAATGGTACGCTGCAGCTGCCGACACCGAGCCACATTGCTCAGGCTCCACTCGTCCGCCGCACCCGAATCCTTTCGAAACATACCTTCACCTGAACAAGGCACATCCGTCAGAACGACATCAAAGACAAGTCCCGAGCGACGATAGTCTGCGGGAAGGGCACGAGTGACGACCGTGTCGGGATGTCCGAACTTGCGCACATTCTCCACAAGTACACTGGCTCGCTTGGCATCAGGCTCATTGCTCACCACCACGCTGCCCGCCGGAAGAACCGAACGTGCCACGGTGGACTTGCCGCCCGGAGCAGCGCATAGATCAAGCATCAGCACGGGCGAAGACACCCGGCGGCGCAACACCTCAGCCAAAAACATCGACGAGGCCTCCTGCACATAGTAGGTCCCGGCATGAAGCAGCGGATCAAACGTGAAGGCCGGACGTGAGGAAAGATAACGCCCCAGTGAGCACCAAGGCACTTTGCCGTCGGCGTCCGGAACCGCTATCGACGACACATTGATTTTAAAGGGATTGAGTCGGACGGACACGGGAGATTCATCTTCAGTCAATGCCGCAGCCAACCGGCCATAGCGTTCATCGCCCAACACGGGGCGCATTTCCTTTTCGAAATCGTGGGGTAAGAGCATTTTATTTGCGATTATATACTGCAAAATTAGATTATTTTTCGTTCCTTTGCAACAAAAGAGCCAACTCTTTCGTCAAACACACAGAAAATCAAAAATAGCGATATGAAAAAAATTATCTTTACACTGGCACTTCTGTGTGCCCTCAGCGGACAGGCAGCTGGCGTACAACCCAAGCACAGAGCCCATCAAAAGACAGAACAGGTGGACCAAAATGTAAATCAAAAAGCGGACGACAATACTGACGCAGACAACAATAGTGAAGGTATTGAAGCCTACTCGGACACGACGTACGTGGACACCACGGATATAGACAGTGCCTACTCACCCCAAGTCTACATACAGCCCACGGATGATGAAGACATGACTGACGACGCAAAATTCTTAAGCAAATTCTTTGACGCAATGGGATCACCGGTCAAGGGACTGTTCATCTTCATGCTCTTCGCCACCTGCATCATCTTTCTTCTCGCTCCCGTCATCATCGTTGCCCTCATCCTGCGCTATCTCATCAAGCGACACAACAGTAAAGTGCAGCTCGCAGAACAAGCCATCGCCTCAGGACAGCCCCTGCCCCATGAGACCGTTCCATCCTGGAGCATTGAGGGAAAATGGCAGAAAGGTGTTCGCAATGTTGCCATCGGTGTGGGACTTGCCTTGATGTTCCTCATCATGGGAGCCGAAGAAATTGCCGGCGTTGGACTGCTTATAGCCTGTATTGGCGGCGGACAGATGTACACGGCCAAGAAACTGCAGCAACAGCATGGCAGCGACACAACCAGAGAACATCAGCACAACTTCTACACCGACACCGGATTCTACGGAGAAAGTACAGGACGCACCGACCAGCCGGACAGCGGAAGCACTCATTCGACGACGGAACAACAAGCAAATACAAACAACGGTGATACCACAAATCACGAGGGCACCGCAAACAACAGTGACGCCACGAACGACGACAATACACAAAAGGCGTAAGACAGAATCTCCGAACGAAAAAGAACGCGAGAATGGACAAAAACGAGGAATTACAACTGGTGAATGCCACGAGAATGCTTCATGACGAAAAAGCCTTCGCCCGCCTCGTGCATGAATACCAGTCTACCGTGCGACGCTTCTTCCTCTCGCAGACCCTCGGCGACAGCCAACTCAGCGATGACCTCGCCCAGGACACCTTCGTCAAGGCTTACACCCGCTTAAACCAGTTTCAAGGCAAGTCTTCGTTTCTCACCTGGCTCTTTCGCATTGCCTACAATGTGTTCTATGACCACACACGCAGTCACCGGCCAACCGCTGACCTCGATACGCCAACCGTGAAACGACGGGAAAGCGAACGACGGGACACCTCCTTTCGCATAGACATCAATGAGGCTCTGCGACAACTCAGTGAGCAGGAGCGCACTTGTGTGACGCTGCAACTCATGGAACAACAGCCTCTTGAGAAAATTGCCGAAATCACGGGAATGAACATCAACACCGTGAAAAGCCACGTGGCAAGAGGGAAAAAGAAAATGGCTGACTATCTACGAGCAAACGGCTACGGATAGTCGGCCTTCAGGGTATGCACATAAAGGCTACTTCTTTTCAAAACACAAAACTGAGAAAGGAGATACATTAAAATAATGAACACGAACGACATTCATAAGAGCGATGACCAGTTGCTCAATCAGTTCTTCGCAGAGCAACGGCAAGACATCGTCGACGACGGATTCACCGAAAGAGTGATGAACAATCTGCCTCGACGACGACGCACCTTCCTGTTATGGATTGGGGCGGCAGCGGTGCTGTGCATCGGCACGGCAGTCGTCGTGGCCAGAAATATCGACACCATCTGGCAATGGATATTGCTTGGAGCGCGACATCTCTTGGAAGGAATAACCAGTGCGTTGAGTTTCCTGTTCACACTGGACCTCTCGTCCATCAATCTCCATACGCCCCTCACCATCCTCGTGGCGTTGATTACCTTGTTCGTCGTAGGACTCTACAACCTCGCAACGGACGACAATCTCTGACGAAAGCACGGGGCGGAGAGGACTTTCGTGGACATCCACTCCGCTTCGCTGCGTGTATTTCCGCGGGGAAAGAATCCTTCACCCCTCCCCAAACATCGCCTCGCATGGACTACAGCGACAATAAAGGCTTAGACTTGGGTAGGTGATGTATTATCGAGATCACGTGGCGAAAAATGAATTACCCCCGAACGGGGGTTGCGTCAACATAGCGAG
>JBMNUW010000066.1:0-16104 GCA_050946475.1 Prevotella sp. | reverse complement strand
GTCGGTATACAGCCTGATATACTTGTACTGCGTACCGAGAAGCATCTTGATGATAATATTCGTAAGAAGGTTGCAGCTTTCTGTAACGTTGATTTCGACTGTGTAATTCAGAGCGAAGACCTGCCGAGCATCTACGAGGTGCCTGTTAATATGCAGAATCAGGGTCTTGACGTAGCTATCTTGAAAAAATGCGGTGAGCCCATCGGTCCTAAGCCAGGACTCGGTCCCTGGCGTGAGTTCCTGGAGCGGCGTAAGAATGCCACCAAGGAAGTACATATCGGTCTTGTCGGAAAATACGATTTGCAGGATGCTTACAAGAGTATTCGCGAGAGCCTCTCACAGGCTGGTACATACAATGACTATAAGACGGTAATCACCTTTATTAATTCTGAATATATCACTTCCGACAATGTAGCTGAAAAACTAAAGGGACAAGATGGTATCGTGATTTGCCCCGGCTTTGGACAGCGCGGTATTGAAGGTAAGATTCATGCTGCCCGATACACACGCGAACACGACATACCTACTTTCGGCATTTGCCTCGGCATGCAGATGATGGTCATAGAGTTTGCTCGCGACGTTCTGGGATATGCTGATGCCAACTCAAGAGAAATGGACGAGAAGACGCCGCACAATGTCATCGACATTATGGAGGAACAGAAGAATATTACCAACATGGGTGGTACCATGCGCCTCGGTGCCTACGAGTGTGTGCTGAAACAAGGTTCACATGTGTTCAATATCTATAAACAGGAACATATCCAGGAGCGTCATCGTCATCGCTATGAGTTTAACAACGACTATCAGCAGGAGTTTGAGCGCAACGGCATGATGTGCGTGGGACGCAACCCTGAGTCAGACCTTGTGGAAATCGTAGAGATACCCTCGCTCAAATGGTACATTGGTACACAGTTCCATCCCGAATATCAATCCACGGTGCTGAAACCGCATCCTCTTTTCGTGGATTTTGTGAAAGCTGCTATTGATAATCAGAAAAAGGTTGAAACTAAAACAGAATAAGTAGACACCTATTTATTATATACGACAATTAAAGGATGGATAAGAATTCAATTATAGGATTTGTACTCATTGCCTTAGTACTGATAGGATTCAGCTATGTCACGCGGCCTTCTGATGAAGAGATCAGGGCTCAGCAAGTAAGTGACTCCATAGCACAGGTGCAAAAAGCCAAGGCGATAAAAGCTGCAAAGCTGGCTCAGTACCAAAGGCAGAAACAAGCCAAACAGAAGGCTCAAGAAGATACCACAGCCCTCTTCCACAGTGCCCTCAGCGGAAAGGCACAGAACGTGGTGCTCAAGAACAGCAAGGTAGAGCTGACGCTCTCCTCCAAAGGTGCCACAGTAACGAAGGCTGTTGTAAATGGCTATAAGAACAACCGAGGCGAAGGCAACCGAGTGACGCTCTTCCAGGGCTATGACCAGTCGCTGAACTATACGCTCACCGCAAAGGAGGTGAACATCTCTACTGCCGACCTTTACTTCACGCCCTCCAATGTCACCGACAGCACCGTGACCTTCACTGCCGATGCCGGACAGGGCAAGAGTCTTGTAATGGAATATCGGTTAGGACCTACCTATATGCTCCACGCAAGTCTGAGGACAGAGGGTATGTCGGGACTGTTCTCGCCGAACACCAACACACTCGATGTCAACTGGAAGGAGCGTTTGGCGCAGCAGGAGCGGGGCTTCACTTTTGAAAACCGCTATGCCACGTTGACTTACCACCTCACCGACGGTGGCACCGACCACCTCAGCGAAGGTTCGGAGAAAATCGACGAGGACATCGAGGACCGCATAGATTGGGTGGCTTTCAAGGACCAATTCTTCTCCAGTATCATGATTGCAAAGAACGACCTCGGCGAACACACCAAGATGACGTCCAAACCACAGGAGAAGGGTTCGGGGTATCTTAAGCAGTATGAGGCTAAGATGAAGGCCTTCTACGACCCGTCGGGCAAGACTCCTTCAGAGTTTGAGTTCTATTACGGCCCCAACGACTTCCGTATACTGAAGAAAGTGGAGAAGGAGTCGACCTTCGGCAAGGACCTGCAGATGCAGCGACTGGTTTATCTCGGTTGGCCTCTCTTCCGCATCATCAACCGTTGGTTCACCATCTATGTCTTCGACTGGCTCTCCAAGTGGTTCCCAATGGGCATCGTGCTCATCCTTATCACCCTGTTACTGAAAGTCATCACCTATCCGATGGTGAAGAAAAGCTACATGAGCTCTGCAAAGATGCGTGTGCTGAAACCCAAGCTCGATGCGGCAACCGCCCAATACAACAAGCCGGAAGACCAGATGCAGAAGCAGCAAGCCATGATGCAAGAGTATGCCAAATATGGCGTTTCGCCTCTCTCTGGCTGTCTGCCCGCACTCATACAGATGCCTATCTGGATTGCCATGTTCAACTTCGTGCCTAATGCTATCCAGTTGCGTGGACAGAGCTTCCTGTGGATGGAAGACCTTTCCACCTACGACCCGCTCTTCCAATGGAACAAGAACCTCTGGCTTATCGGCGACCACTTGTCGCTCACCTGTATTCTCTTCTGCGGTGCACAGTTGCTCTATAGCTGGTTTACCATGCAGCAACAGAAAGACCAGATGGTGGGACAACAGGCCGAACAGATGAAGGTGATGCAGTGGATGATGATTCTCATGCCGCTGATGTTCTTCTTTATCTTCAACGACTACTCGTCTGGATTGAACTTCTATTATTTCGTGTCGTTGTTCTTCTCCGCATTGATTATGTTCATCTTGCGCAGGACCACGAACGACGAGAAGCTCCTTGCCATTCTTGAGGCACGTTACAAGGAGAACCAAAGTAACCCACAGAAGATGAAGGGTCTTATGGCACGTATGCAGGCACTTCAACAAGCTCAGCAACAGCAACTTGAAGAACAGCGCCGTCGCCAAGAGGTACTGAACAAAAAGATGAAACGAAAATAACGATATAAAGAAAGGCCAGGTGAACTGCTTCAATGCAGTTCGCCTGGCCTTTCTTTGCATTGCTGCATTCTTCTTTATTCTTAACCTCTTCCTTCTTTCCACGCCCCTTATCCTATTTTGCCCCTTTTAATACCTTAAAATTAATCCATTATGAGAAAAAGCATTCTATCCGTGGCGCTTGCATTGCTCTTGGCAGCACCCGTCACTCTCCAGGCCGCTATGATTGAGAAAAACAACATACAGCTCTCCTCTGATTTGATGACACCAGAGGCTCTATGGGCTATGGGCCGTATTGGCAGCACACAAGCTTCACCCGATGGCAAGCAGGTGGTCTATCAAGTGACCTATTATAGTGTAAAAGAAAACAAGAGTCACACTATACTCTATGTTCAAAAAACCAAATATGAAAAACCTGTACGTCTCACCACTGACGAAAAAAGCGAGAGTGATCCCGCGTGGATAGAGAACGGAACGAAAATAGCCTTCCTCCGCGGAGGACAGCTTTGGAAAATGAATCCCGATGGCAGTGAACGTGTGCAACTTACAAAGTCAGATATTGATATAGAAGGCTTCCGTTTCTCGCCCGACGGTACTAAGGTCATTCTTATCAAGAGCCTGCCTTACCACGGCACCATTCAGAAGAATCCTGACGACCTGCCTCTTGCCACCGGTCGGCTGGTGACAGACATGAACTATCGGCACTGGGACCATTATGTCGAGAGCATACCTCATCCCTTTGTGGCCAATGTCAACGGTAACAGCGTAGACAGCGGAGAAGATATTCTCAAGGACGAGCCTTATGAGTGCCCAACGGCACCTTTCGGAGGCATCGAACAACTTGCCTGGAGTCAGGATAGCAAACAGGTAGCTTACACTTGTCGAAAGAAAGAGGGTGTGCAGTATGCCATTTCTACTGATACGGATATCTTCCTTTATGATGTAGCTACAAAAAAGACTCGTAACCTTTGTAAGCCAGAAGGTTACAAAGAACCGGAAATCGACCCCACAAAGTCGATGAAGAACCAGAAAGTGAACCTTCAGCAGGGTGACCTGCAAGTGGGCTATGACGTGAATCCGAAATTTTCACCCGACGGCCGCTACATTGCCTGGCAGAGCATGTCACGCGACGGCTATGAGAGTGACCGCAATCGTCTCTGTGTGATGGAGCTTTCCACGGGTAAAAAGATTTACGTCACGGAGAAGTTTGATTCGAATGTAGATGATTACTGCTGGAGTAACGATTCGAAGAGTTTCTACTTCCTCGGCTGCTGGCATGCCTGCGAAATGGTATGGCAGACTGATTTCTCCAGCAATGTGAAACAGCTAACAGACGGATGGTTCGACTACGGTTCACTGCAAATGCTTGGGAACAAGGACAATGAACTCCTTGTGAGTCGTCATTCCATGTTGCATCCAGACGAGCTCTTCATTCTTAAACCTTCAAAAAAGGAAAAACAGGCAAAGCTCACCCAAATTACTGATGAAAACAAGCAGATCTTCGATCAGCTTGCCACACCAACCATTCAACAGCGTTGGGTGAAAACTACCGATGGAAAACAGGAACTCGTATGGATTATTCTGCCGCCTCATTTCGATGCGTCGAAGAAATATCCCACCTTATTATATTGTGAAGGCGGGCCGCAAAGTCCTGTTTCTCAATTCTGGAGCTACCGCTGGAACTTCTCCATCATGGCTGCTCACGGCTACGTTATCGTAGCACCTAACCGCCGCGGTCTTCCCGGCTTCGGCTCTGAATGGAACGAGGAAATATCCGGTGACTGGACTGGTCAGTGCATGAGCGACTACCTCTCTGCCATCGACGATGCTGCACAAAACCTGCCTTTCGTTGACAAAGACCGTATGGGAGCTGTAGGAGCTTCGTTCGGCGGTTTCTCCGTTTACTATCTTGCCGGTCACCACGACGGACGCTTCAAGTGCTTCATTGCTCACGATGGAGCCTTCAACCTCGAGTCGATGTATACCGATACTGAGGAGGCTTGGTTCTCTAATTGGGAGTATGATGATGCCTACTGGAACAAGGACATGACTGCCAATGCTAAAAAGACCTACGAGAACTCGCCGCATAAGTTCGTTGACAAGTGGGACACCCCCATTCTCTGCATTCATGGAGAAAAGGACTACCGCATCAATGCCAATCAGGGCATGGGCGCCTTTAATGCAGCCCGTATGCGCGGCATTCCCGCCGAACTGCTCATCTTCCCCGATGAGAATCACTGGGTGCTCAAGCCTCAGAATGGTATTCTTTGGCAGCGTACCTTTTTTAACTGGCTTGACCGTTGGCTGAAGAAATAATACGTGATGAAGCAGAGGAATCGTCGAGGCCGGCTTTTCTTCTGTTTCATTATCAGCTCCCTTTGATTATTCGTATTGCAAATAAACAATAAAACAATAATGGTAGAACAATTTCAAAAGAAACTAAGCGATTCGCCCGCCTTTAGATGGACGGCTCTCGTACTTTTGGCTTCGGCCATGTTTTTCGGCTACATCTTTGTAGACATCCTTTCGCCCCTTAAAGACTTATTGCAGACCCAGCGTGGATGGGACTCCGTAGCGTTTGGCCATTATGCCGGCTCGGAACCTTTCCTCAACGTTTTTGTATTCTTCCTCATTTTCGCAGGCATCATCCTCGACAAGATGGGCGTTCGATTCACAGCCATCCTTTCAGGTTCGGTAATGGTAATTGGCGGTGCTCTCAACTGGTATGCCGTGACTGACAGCTTTGAGGCCAGTTCCTTAAAGACTTTCATGGATGGCATACTCAATTTGCCCGATGCATGGTGGAACGTCACTCCTTGGTACGAAGGCATGCCCGCTTCTGCAAAACTCGCTTCCATCGGTTTTATGATTTTCGGATGCGGTACTGAGATGGCGGGTATCACTGTGAGCCGTGGTATCGTGAAATGGTTTACCGGACATGAGATGGCTCTTGCAATGGGCGTCGAAATGGCTATTGCTCGTGTCGGTGTTGCCGTAGTGATGCTCGGTGCACCTGTGTTGGCGTCTATTCATCCTGTCAGTGTTTCTCGCCCCGTAGCTGTCTCGCTGTTCTTGTTGTGCGTAGGTCTTATCTGTTTTATCAGCTACGGCTTCATGGATAAGAAACTTGATGCACAGGGAGTGAAAGAGGAGAAAGACGACCCGTTTAAAGTGAGCGACATCGGCAAAATTCTCTCATTGAAGATGTTCTGGCTTGTCGCCTTGCTTTGCGTTCTCTATTATTCGGCTATTTTCCCCTTCCAGAAATACGCCATTAACATGTTGCAGTGTGACCTTGGCTTTACTGCTGAACAGGCAGGACGCGTTTTCTTCGTGTTCCCTCTTGGCGCTGCAGCCATCACTCCTTTTCTCGGCAACTATCTCGATCATAAAGGCAAAGGAGCCACAATGATGATTCTTGGCGCTTTACTGATGATTGTCTGCCATTTGACATTTGCCTTCGTGGTTCCCGCCACACAGTCGGTGGTCATCACTTTCATTGCCATTATTTTGTTGGGCATCTCCTTCTCGCTGGTACCTGCAGCCATGTGGCCTTCTGTGCCTAAGCTTATCGACAACAAGCTTCTTGGTTCCGCTTATGCGCTTATTTTCTGGATTCAAAACATCGGACTCTATGCATTCCCTATGATTATCGGTAGCGTACTCGCAGCCTGCAACCCCGGTGTGGAAGATCCTACAAAACTTGACTATACGGTTCCAATGTGTCTTTTCGCTTCTCTTGGCGTACTCGCACTCTTCTTGGGTATAGCCCTTAAGGCTCTTGACAAGAAGAAAGGCTACGGATTGGAATTGCCAAATATCAAGAACGACTAATATATTTACCCTTCGAGGAAATATACTTAGTTAGTATCAAAAAAACAGTCGCATTGTCCTAATTCATGGGATAATGCGACTGTTTTTTGTAGACTTAAGTTCTGATAGCTTAATTTATAGAAAGATAAGTAATTGGCTGAGGATAAACAGTCTAATAGAGGACTAGTTATTTGTCAAGTACAGATTTCCTCAAGAAACTTTCTTAAATGGTAACATAGCATGCTTCTTCGCGGGTCTGATGCAACGGCTCACAAGGGCTAAGGCAATGAAATACATTCCTTCTGTATAGTCTTGGGCGAAAGAACCGACAAGAAAGATTAAAAAGCAGACGGGATAAATCCACCTCCACCATAGATGGTAGTTACCACGACGGTATGCCCGAATGGCCGGCCACGTGAAGAAAAGTGACAGAGGATTGAGAATAAGTATTTGAAGATTGACTTGCACTGTTGGATGCTTCGAGAAAATCATCAAGAAAAGGAGTAGTCCTGCCACGCCACTGACCAAGCCAAGTACAATGTCAACTGCAATAAACGACCGCTGACGTCGCCATTCCACAATCTCAATCAACACTACCAAGCATAAGAAAGCAAGCCAGAATAGGGTAGGCGTTATCGTATTCCACAGGTCTGAATCATTTGTTTCGTTTGTTGGAGTCAAGAGCATCTTGGTTGATTCCACGATAGGTTGACGTATGCCGTCACGCACTACCATAGCCTTGTCGAATCTCCCACGTAGTGTGTCTGGCAGAAATTCCCGTTCCGTTTGCGAAGCCTTTCTGTCGGCCATTACACCAAGTAACAGGTCGTTTCCAAATCGAGCCCAGCGATGCTTTTCCGTCCATTGGTGAATCATTGCGCGCCAGGTAGTCTCCACGTTGCTTCCGTTGGTACGGATGAAGTTGCCGTTGAGATGGTCCACAATCATGTTTCCTGCACGTGATGTGCAGTTGTCATAGAAAAAGTTATATCGATAGGTGCGGTTCTCTGGCTGATAGTCATGTGCGATAGCTCTGATGATGGATTGTTTCTCAGTATCCGTTACCATAAGTTCCTGCTCGGTTACCCCACGTCCTTCACTGCGGTACTCGTCGATGAATGCTTGCATGGGCTCGATTCCCATTTGATAATCGCACAATCCGAACACGAAGCGAAGAATAAAATAAGGCTGATTGTAATTGAACATACCCCAGTTTATTGCCACATCCAATCCATGAGCCGGATCTTGCAGCCGCAAGGCGGTATGACCATAGAGACTCCAGACCTCGCTGCCTGGTGAACAGGTGAGAAGACTTATCTTTATGTTGTTCAAGGTGTTGTCGCTTGCTGACGACTCGGACGATGCAGGTCTGACAAGTGGCGAGACCTGTGCCTCTGCAGTGGCTGTTAAGAAAGCCAAAACAATGGATAGCAAAAATCTATAAAGAGCGTTTAAACGTTTCATGATGCAAAAATAGTTTATATTTTGCACTTAACCTGCTATTGTTTCGTTTTTTTTCAATACTTTTGCAGTTGATTTCCTGCCTATTGCAGGAAGGCGCTTAACGAACAATCAACAAGCATGAGAAAATACATTGCTTCCGCCCTGCTGATGCTCCTCATCTCGCAGACGGCATTTGCCCAAAGCGGCACCAACTCACCCTATAGTCAGTACGGACTTGGAGAAATCGCGGATCAGACATCGGGATTCAACCGAGGAATGAATGGATTGGGACTAGGCTTTCGTGAGGGTAATCAGGTAAATTTCAAAAACCCTGCTTCTTATTCTTCACTCGACAGTCTGACGTTTATCTTTGACGTGGGAGTGAGCGGACAAATCACGAACTTCAAGGAGAATGGTGTGAAGAAGAATGCCAACAACGCCGATTTTGAGTATGCTGTGGCAGGATTTCGCTTGTTCCGTCATCTCGGTTTGAGCTTTGGTATACTGCCCTATACAAACGTAGGCTATTCTTACTCTTCTTCTCAGGATGTAAACGATGCAAATAGTACTACTGCCACTACAACTTATAGTGGTAGCGGTGGTCTTCATCAGATATATCTTGGTTTAGGATGGGAACCTTTCCGTGGCTTCTCTATCGGTATTAATGGAGGCTACCTGTATGGTGACCTTGATCGCTCGGTGGTAACGACCTACAGTGATGCCAGCGCGTACGGATTGGAAAAAGTATATTCTGCAGAAGTTCGCAGTTATCTCTTCAACGCCGGTTTGCAATACACTGCTCGTTTGTCGAAGAAAGACAAGCTGACTATCGGACTTACTTATGGACTCGGTCACAAGATTGGGGGAGATCCCACTGTAGAGGTAAGCGACTTTAAGTATGTCACCTCGTCGTCTGGAACCAGTGCTGTGGGTATCGATACACTCTCGTTCCCCACAACAGGTAAGTATAAACTTGCCATTCCTCATGAGTTTGGGGCAGGTTTCCTCTATGATCATGAAGGACGTTATCGTGTGGGAGCCGACTATCAATTGCAAAAGTGGAGTGATACGGAGTATCCTGTCTATACAGCCAATGCTAGTAATGCTTCCACTTATGTAATGTCGAAAGATTATTTCAAGGATCGTCATAAGATAACAGTGGGCGGTGAAGTGTGCCCCAATCCACGCAGTAGGTCTTTCCTGAAGCGCATCCGTTATCGTGCCGGCGTGTCTTACGCTACATCCTATTATTATATAGACGGTCAAGACGGACCTAAAGAGCTGAGTGCCAGCATCGGATTCGGTATACCAATTATTAACGGTTATAACAATCGCTCTATCCTTAATATCAGCGGGCAGTGGGTTCATCGTTCTGCCACCGACTATATTACGGAAAATACATTTCGTATCAATATCGGATTAACGTTCAATGAGCGTTGGTTCGACAAGTGGAAAGTGGAATAACGTTATTTATGCGCCGGTTTCCGATAATCCTTTGCATTATAGTTCTTCTGTCAGGTTTGGTTGCTTGCCAGGAGCAGGTGGAGCATACCGCTCCCGCTATCCACGATCGCGATTCGGCTTCAGTGATGGTGTCGTGGGGCGTGAACACTCTTATATCTGACTCCGGTGTTATCAAATATCGAATCGTTACAGAGAGATGGGAAGTCAATCAAGTAAAGAATCCATCTCGATGGACTTTTGACAAGGGTCTCTTCCTTGAGCAATTTGACGAGAAATTCCATGTGCAGGGATATATTCAGTGCGACACGGCTTACTATTACGATAAACTGCGTTTGTGGGAGTTGCGCTCTCGTGTGCGCATTCTGACGAAGGATGGCTTGCGCTTTCAAAGCCAGCAACTCTTTTGGGATGAAATGCGGCATGAGCTCTACTCTCATGTGTTCTCGCGTCTCATTACACCTGAGCGAACTCTGCAGGGAACTTATTTCCGTTCAGATGAGAGAATGACGAAGTACCTCGTCACTAATTCAAAGGGCTCCTTTGAACGTAGTGACTTCGACAGTGGAGCCGAGCAGACCGACAGCGCCAAGCAGGCACAGGATTCTATACAGAAGAGTTTGCGACATCCCGCAGCTCCTATTAGAAACAACTAAGATGTTAAGCGAAGGGCGGTAGTCAAGCTGCAACAGCTGCCCTGAAACAGATAATATGTACATTTCGCTCATCATAGAGATACTAATTACAATGGTCTTCAGTGCCTTCTTTTCGGGCATGGAGATAGCTTTCGTCTCGAGCAACCGTATGCTTGCCGAGATGGACCGCGAGAGACACGGCTTTTCACAACGTCTCATATCTTTCTTTTATCGTCATCCTAATGGTTTTGTTTCCACGATGCTTGTGGGAAACAACATCGTATTGGTGATTTATGGTATTCTTTTCGCTCACCTTTTCGACAATACGCTTTTTGCTCCGTTGGATGAGGGCGTACGCGTGATAGCAGATACTTTGTTGTCCACAGTTATCGTCCTTTTTACGGGTGAGTTTCTCCCGAAGCTCTTTTTTAAAAGCAGCCCCAACACGCTCCTTACCTTTTTCGCTCCTTTGGCAGCCTTGTTTTATGTGATACTGTGGCCGATATCTCAGTTGGCCACGTTCCTTTCAAGGTGCTTGTTGCGCCTTTTGGGTGTGCGTATCAGTGAAGCTCATGGTGACGAGGGCTTCACAAAAGTAGACCTCGATTATCTCGTTCAGTCGTCTATTGATGCTTCGAATGAGCAACAACCCTATGGCGATGAAGTGAAGATTTTCCAGAATGCGTTGGAATTTCCGGATATCAAGGTGCGTGATTGTATGGTACCACGTACGGAAATCAATGCCGTGGATATGGACAACTGCTCGCTTGAAGAACTGAAACAAAAATTCGTGGAGAGTGGCAATTCAAAAATCATTGTCTATAAGGGTGACATTGATCATATTGCTGGGTATATCCATAGTTCGGAGATGTTCCGTAAACCGGAGCACTGGCAAGACCATATACGGTCAATTCCTTTTGTGCCTGAGACGATGGCGGCACAGAAACTCATGTGTATCTTCCTCCAGCAGAAACGTTCGCTTGGAGTAGTGGTAGATGAGTTTGGAGGCACTAGTGGCATCGTGGCTCTTGAGGATATCGTGGAAGAGATATTTGGCGATATTCAGGATGAGCATGATAACGAGAATTATGTAGCCCGTAAAACTGAAGATGGTGACTACTTATTGTCGGCTCGTTTGGAAATCGACAAGGTGAATGAACTGTTCGGGCTCGACTTGCCTGAGAGTGATGAATATATGACGGTGGGAGGTCTCATCCTCCATGCTTTCCAAAGCTTCCCCAAACTCAATGAGGTAGTGGATGTAGGCAAATTCCATTTTAAAATCATCAAGAACACGATGACAAAAATAGAGCTTGTCCGTTTGCATGTGGATGAGAACTGATGCTTTCGACAATTATTTATTCTCCGAAAGCAACCTTATAGATGGCTTGACAGTCGTCAAGCTCAGGATGAAAGGCTGTTACTGTCTGATTGCCTTGGCGTGCTGCAACGATGTGACCGTCTACAACTGCAAGTGTCTCTACGTCCTTGCCTACGGACTCGATATAGGGAGCGCGGATGAAGGTCATCGGCACGTTGTCTATGCCGTCGAAGCGGTCGTGAGTGTGAAAGCTGCCTAACTGTCTACCATAGGCGTTACGTCTCACCTTGATATCCATTGTGGCCAATCGGTTTGAAGGTCCTCCCTCCAGTTGCTTTGCCAGCAGAATGAGACCGGCGCAGGTCCCTAAAGTGGGCAGACCTGCTTCGATGTCATTGCGAACGGCATCCATCAGCCCAAGGTCGGTAAGTAATTTTGATTGTGTGGTGCTTTCTCCACCAGGCAGAATTAGTCCGTCTTTAGGATGAAGCCAGTCCTTGGCTTCTCGGACCTCAAAGCAGTCATAACCCATACGACGTAGCAGTTGCTCGTGTTCTATGAAGGCACCTTGAAGGGCCATGACGGCAATTTGCTTCTTCATAATTTGAAATGTTTTTCGCTGTTGGAAATAAAACCATCGGATTGTTGCAGCTGCAACAGTCCGATGGTTTTTGTTTTTTATTTGCCACGTTCGGCCATAAGGATTTTAATCTCTTGCTCGTTGATGCCGACCATAGCTTCACCGAGGTCCTCGCTGAGTTCTGCCAGTTTTTTCGGGTCGTTATAGTTTGTCACGGCCTGAACTATGGCAGCAGCTCTCTTTCGGGGATTGCCGCTCTTGAAGATACCGCTTCCAACGAAAACGCCTTCGGCTCCGAGTTGCATCATCAGTGCGGCGTCTGCAGGAGTAGCCACACCGCCGGCGGCAAAGTTCACTACCGGCAGCTTACCGTTTTCATGTACGTAGCGTACAAGGTCGTAGGGCACTTGCAGCTGCTTGGCACACTCATAGAGCTCGTCTTCGGCCATGGAAGCAACGCGACGTATTTCGCTTTGCATCTTTCTCATGTGTGTCACTGCCTGTACCACGTCGCCCGTACCTGGCTCACCCTTGGTACGTATCATCGTGGCACCCTCAGCGATACGACGGAGCGCTTCGCCTAAGTCACGGGCACCGCAGACGAAAGGCACCTTGAACTTTGTCTTGTCAATATGATAAACGTCATCAGCAGGCGAGAGAACTTCACTCTCGTCGATATAATCGATATCAATGGCTTCCAGGATTTGTGCCTCCACGAAATGACCGATGCGGCATTTTGCCATTACCGGAATGGAGACGGCCTGCTGAATGCCCTTAATCATCTTTGGGTCGCTCATGCGCGAAACGCCGCCTGCAGCACGTATGTCGGCGGGAATGCGCTCCAGAGCCATCACGGCACAGGCTCCGGCCTCTTCGGCTATCTTTGCCTGTTCGGGAGTAGTAACGTCCATAATCACACCGCCCTTGAGCATCTGTGCCAGGTTGCGGTTCAGAGTTTGTCTGTCTTGCTGTTCCATATTTTATTGCTTTCTGAAATAACGGTTGCAAAGGAAAGAAAAATCAGGCAGACAGAAGTAACTTGTTCCAAAATTGTCAAATCAAAACTCAATTCAGGCAAACCAATTGTTGGATACAATCTGTTATTTGCTTTTATTTTAATAGGCCGATATGAAATATATTTTATCAAAAAGATGAATGTTTGATAATAAATCACTACTTTTGCACTAAGATAGTCTTGCCCTAAATTTGTCAACAGTGTAGAACCGATAAGCTGTGTAAAATCGGAAAGAGAATATGTACAATAATAGGGTGCAAGAGTATCAATTGGGCTGAAATATCCAAAAATAAACATACAAAAATCTATCTACAATGTCAAAAGAAGATAAAGAACTGTTTCAAGAAATTGATCCGGGTTATACCATTTCAGAGGCTGTTCAAGAAGCCAAGCGGTGCTTGCACTGCAAGGTGCCTCAATGCAAAAAAGGCTGTCCGATCAGTCAGGATATTCCTGATTGGATTCACGAGATATCGAAGGGAAACTTCGGCAATGCCATGAGCATCATCAATGCCAAGAGCAACCTGCCTGCCGTATGCGGACGCGTATGTCCCCACGAACGGCAATGTGAGGGTCATTGTGTAATGAACAAGAAGGGTAAGCCTATCCGCGTAGGTAAGCTGGAACGGTTCATAGCCGACTTCGACAGTACACAAGGACTTATTCGTGAGTCGCTTGTACCGAAGACACGTGGCAAGATTGCAGTTATCGGCAGTGGTCCGTCGGGCCTCACCGTAGCCGGAGACTTGGCGCGTGACGGTTTCAAGGTAGAGATTTTCGAGATGGAACCCGAGGCGGGAGGCGTGCTCATGTTCGGTATTCCTGAATACCGCCTTCCCAAGGAGGTGGTGCGCCGGGAAATTCGTCGCATTGAAGAATTAGGCGTATCCATTCATTGCGGCATCACCATTGGCCCTGCTCTCACTATCGACCAGCTCTTCGATCGAGGCTTTGATGCTATCTTCATGGGTTCAGGCACTGTGCGTCCTCGTAAACTCGAGATACCCGGCGGACTGCTTCGCGGTGTGCGCCAAGCTATTTACTTCCTTCGGAAAGCCAGTCTTTATAATGCTGGTAGTATTACTCGGGAAGATGTTCCTGTACGCGAGGGGGACCGTGTATTCGTGATCGGTGCCGGCAATACTGCCATGGATGCCGCACGTACTGCTGTTCGTCTGGGAGCTTCCGATGTGCAGGTAGTCTATCATCGCGGCATTGACCGTATGGCGGCACTTCGTTCCGAGTATGATGAAGCTGTGAAGGAAGGTGTTACTTTCAACTGGAATGCCAACATCGTGGAAGTACTCGATACGGATGGAGTACTCGATCGAGTTGTGATAGAGCAGGATGGAAAGCGACGCATAGAAAAGGCGGACAAAGTACTTGTGGCCATCGGTTCAGTGCCGGCCAGTCGTATCGTCTCTACGACGAAGGGTATCGAGGTGGACGAACGCGGATATGTAAAGACGCGTGAGACTCCCTATGGCATGACTTCGCGAAAAGGAGTCTTTGCCGGAGGCGACGTCGTGAATCGTCCTTCTACAGTGGTCCTCGCTATGAGCGATGCAAAAGCAGTGGCGCAGGGTATAGAGCAATATGTCGATGCGATGAAACTCATGCAGTCGGTTGACTCTAAAGAAATTACGTTTAGGAACGTAGATGATAAATAAATTCTTTCCCATTTCATATAATAAATTATGTTCAAGGCCAAGGATTTGAAAGCTGACTTCTTGCGCTTATTGCGAGGAGAGCGTAGAGACGTTGCTCTGGTGCTGTCGAGCGGTGGCGCCAGGGGATTGGCGCATGTGGGCGCAATCAATGCGTTGACGGAGAAAGGGTATCACATTACCTCTGTCTCAGGAACTTCGTTCGGTTCCATTGTGGGAGCTGTCTACGCAGCGGGACATCTTGACGATTTCCGCGAATGGATGAAGACCATCGACCGAAAGCGTATGCTGCAACTCAGCGATTTTTCCATTGGCCCTGCACATATTTTGAAAGGTATCCGCATTATCAAGGAAATGCAAACTTTCGTGCCTGACCGTAACATCGAGGATTTGCCCATACCTTTCACAGCCGTTGCCACTGACTGGAAGACGGGGCGCGAGGTGGTTTTCAATCATGGCTCGCTATGGACTGCAGTGAGGGCTTCCATCTCTATTCCTGCGTTTTATAAGCCGCTTATGATGAACAAGATGATTCTCATTGACGGCGGCATTACCAATCCATTCCCTCTAGATCGCGTGAAGCGGCATAAGGGCGACCTTCTTGTGGGAGTGAATGTCAGTGGCCACGACTATGCGGGAATGTACGTGCGTCGCCAGATAGCCGAAAAGATTCAGCGAGAAAATTCCGTAGCCTATGACATTCTTCGTCGCCTCATGCCGCAGGAGTCGGAACTTGGCTTGAACTTCTATTCCATTATCAATCAAGCTCTTTCCATCTCCATTAACTCTAATGCGCATCGAGCCATCAAGCTTTATCCGCCAGACGTCCTTGTGGATATTCCTATGCGTCGCTACAATGGCAACGATTACGACAAGTCGGAGAAAATCATTAAGATAGGCTATCAGAAGATGATAAAAGCCTTGGATAAGTTTGAAGCAAAGAAATAATTTTAAAGTAAAGGCTTGCCATTTTGATTATTTCCTTGGCTTTGGCTTGTTTTTTTTGATATTACAAAGCAATTAATTTTATCATGACCATTTGCATCTCTCAGTGACAATTGTTATATTTGCGATATAGAAAACTATTGTGACATTTGCGAAAACGAATAGATAACACTTTTTGAACAACAACTAACTGAATTAATATGGAAGAGAACAATCAATTGAAAAAGGAACAGCAGTTCCTTCAGTCTGAAGGAAAGGAAT
>JBMNUW010000065.1:0-16172 GCA_050946475.1 Prevotella sp. | reverse complement strand
ATTGACAAAGAACAAAAATGGATTTCTGTTTTCTTGCCATCAAACATTACGTTTATACTTTACTACAACAACATATAGATTTCTCTCCACAATAGATATTCGTTTCACATTACAACATTTGTTCTACTCGAGAGCAAGCCTTCCATATGACAACATTTCATTCCACCAGACAACCCGTAAGAACCGTCACTATTCAATCCACGTGTCACTATTCAATCCACGTCATTCACACATATATTCTATAGCTAGATATCAGTTTATAGAACAACGAATAAATGTTGAAGAAGAATGCCATCAATAAATGAGAATGGAAAAATATTGTAAAAAGATAGCTGAAACAGGACATAAAGAAAAGAGGATGGGAACAGCGAACAGCCATAAAACCAGATAGAACCATTAAAAAAGTGTAAACTATACCCTATTTACGAAAAAAGAAGTGGGAAAGTATTGCAAATTCAAAAGTAAAGTAGTAACTTTACACCCAAACTTAGCAAAAAAGAATAAAACCACAACAACAACTTAATAATAAGAGTTCTATATGAGACAGATTAATGCCATCTTAATCGGAGCAGGACTAGTGTCCATCTTATCTGCTTCGTGTGCTGGTGGAAACAAAGCCACCGAAGAAACTCTGTCGGGACTGAATCCCGCCAAGTTTGACACCACTATTAATAATAAGAAAGTGGAACTCATCACCTTACACAACAAAGCCGGCATGGAAGTATGCTTGACCAACTACGGCGGTCGAGTGGTGAGCATTAACGTGCCCGACAAAGACGGAAAGTCTACAGACGTTGTTTTAGGTTATGACAATATCCGCCAGTATGCCGACACTGTAAACAGTCCTTCAGACTACGGCTCGTCCGTGGGACGTTACGCCAATCGTATCAAAAATGCTGTGCTGAACATTGGCGGCAAAGAATACAAGTTGCGTGCTAATGACAATGGCAACTGCCTGCACGGTGGCGGTAACACCGGATGGCTTCATAAAATTTACGACATCAAGGCTCGCACAGACAGCAGCGTGACGTTCGCTCTCACTGCCCCTGACGGAGAGAACGGATTCCCTGGAACTGTAAAGGCCACTGCCACTTACACCGTAAAGAGTGACAACACACTCGACATCGTCTTCGGTGCCACAACCGACAAGGAGACCGTGGTAAACATGACTAACCACTCTTACTTCAACCTTAACGGCGACCCCTCCAAGGACGGCTTTGATCAGATAATGAGTATTGATGCCGACAGTTTCACCGTATCTGACGCCAAGTACATCCCGACTGGTGAAATTAAGAGCGTTGAAGGTACTCCTATGGACTTCCGTAAGCCCTCGGTAATCGGTAAGAAATTCGACGCAAACTACGATCAGTGCAAGAATGCAACTGGTTACGACCATAACTGGTGCCTGAACACCTATAAGAACGGCAAGGGAGACGACACCAAAGCCTGCGCCACACTTTATTCACCCAAGACCGGCATTCAGCTCGAAGTGTTTACCAACGAACCAGGTCTGCAAGTCTATACAGGTAACTTCCAGGGCACGGGCATTCCCGGCAAGCACGGCATACAATATCCCAAGCATGTAAGCGTCTGCTTCGAGAGTCAAAAATATCCAGACAGTCCCACTAAATTCAATTCCAACACCAAAGGCTGGATGAAATCAAATCCCTATCTGAAGCCCGGCGAGAAATACTACAGCCATCTGGCCTATAAATTCTCTGTAAAGAAATAAGGCGATATTTTATACGACGGTTCGTATTGTCGAATTTCAGTTCCATGAAACGAGTCCAACTCAACTAAAATTTATCACTCCTTGCGAATTGGGTTCGTAAAAAGATTGAATAATGACAACCGCGAGACAAATACTTAACTAATAAAAAGAAACAAACTAACATTTTAAGCAATGAATTGGAACGCTAATGAGTTCATTTGGCTCGATTGGGTAGTACTGGCTATTGGCATAGGCCTGGTAGCCGTAGCTGTCTATCGCAGCATCATGAAGGACAAGAAAAAAATGAAAGGGGCCGACAGTCAGGACTACCTTTTTGGTAAAGGTGAACCCTGGTGGGTAATCGGCGCTGCTATCTTCGCAGCCAACATCGGTTCAGAACACCTCGTGGGACTGGCCGGAACAGGTGCCAAAGACGGTGTAGGTATGGCACACTGGGAAATGCAAGGATGGATGATTCTGATATTAGGCTGGCTCTTCGTACCCTTCTATCAGTTGCTCAACAACAAGTTGGGACGCATCATCACCATGCCTGAGTTCTTAAAGTTCCGTTATACCAAGGCCACAGGTTCATGGCTAAGTATCATCACACTTGTCGCCTACGTCTTGACGAAAGTAAGTGTTACGGCATTCACAGGCGGAATTTTCTTTGAATACTTGCTGGGTATTCCGTTCTGGTATGGTGCCTTAGGTCTTATCTTCATTACAGCCGTATTTACCATTTTCGGCGGCATGAAGGGCGTGATGACCATGTCCGCCATTCAGACTCCTATCCTCATCATCGGCTCTTTCCTCGTATTATTCCTCGGACTTGCCACACTCGGTGACGGCAGCATCACGCAGGGATGGACCAACATGATGAACTATTGCAGTCAACTTCATAATGGCTATGGTACCACTCATATGTTCCACTGGGAAGAGGGTGATCCCATGTATCATGAATATCCCGGCTTCGTAGTATTCCTTGGAGCATCCATCATCGGTTTTTGGTATTGGTGCACCGACCAGCACATCGTACAGCGTGTCCTTGGTCAGACCAAGGGAGAAGACAACCGTGAAGTGATGAAGCGTGCTCGTCGTGGTACTATCTGCGCCGGCTACTTCAAACTTCTCCCCGTGTTCATGTTCCTTATCCCTGGAATGGTAGCAGCTGCTTTGGCTTCCAATCCTGCAAAATACGGATTAGTGATGGACAATACCGACGCAGCCTTTGCCTTGATGGTGAAAAATGTACTCCCCGCAGGAATCAAGGGTATCGTCACCATCGGCTTCATCAGCGCTCTGGTTACCTCTCTTGCAGCATTCTTCAATTCTTGCGCAACATTGTTTACGGAAGACTTCTACAAACCTCTTCGTAGTGGCAAGAGCGAAGCTCACTATGTATTAGTTGGCCGACTGGCAACTGTAGCCGTCGTCATTCTGGGCCTCATCTGGATGCCTATCATGATGAGCATGGACACACTCTACAGCTATCTGCAGAACATCCAGTCACTGCTTGCACCTGCTATGGTAGCCGTGTTCTCTTTGGGAATCTTCTCCAAGAAAATTACTCCTATGGCTGGTCAGTGGGGTCTTATCGGCGGCTTCATCATTGGCATGCTCCGTCTGGTTACCAACGTCATTACTCACAACGGTGACGCTACTATGACAGGTGCCTTCTGGGAGAACACCACATGGTTCTGGCAGACCAACTGGCTTGTCTTTGAGTGCTGGCTGCTTGTGTTCATCATCGTCATGATGTTCGTAATCTCGCTCTTCACCAAAGCACCCTCTGAGGAGCAGATTTCTGCCATTACCTTCACATCTGACTACCGGAAATCCATCCGCGAAAGCTGGAACAAGTGGGACGTCATCGCTTCTCTCGGTGTCGTTGCTTGCTGCGTAGCTTTCTACATCTACTTCTGGTAAACAAAAATGAGACTCCGGGAATTGCCGTGAACAGCATTCCCGGAGTTAAAGAGCATAAAGAAAAAGTTACAAACTGAATCAATGACAGAATATTATAACGAACACGCGAAGATATTCATTTCTGTAGACTGTATCGTCTTCGGATTTAATAAAGGACATTTACAGATTCTCATCGGTAAACGAAAGATGGATCCCGGACGTGGTGAATGGTCACTCTACGGAGGTTTCGTAGGCATGAACGAAAGTCTGGACGATGCGGCCTACCGCGTACTCAACGAGCTGACAGGAATTGACAATATCTACATGCGGCAGGTGGGGGCCTACGGAGCCATTGACCGTGATCCCGGTGAGCGAGTTATATCCGTAGCCTATTGCGCACTCATCAATGTTGTAGACTATGATGACGAGCTTCGCAAGCAACACGGACTGGAATGGGTATCACTCGATGCACTGCCTAAACTCTACTCTGACCACAACAAAATGGTGGCTGACTGTCTTCGCGACATGCGACTAAGGGTAAAAATAGAGCCTCTCAGCTTCAATTTGCTTCCGGAACTGTTCACCTTGACGCAACTTCAGAATGTATACGAGGCTGTTATCGGCACGGAGATAGACAAACGAAACTTCCGAAAGCGCATCAAACAGATGGACTTCATCGAGAAGACCGAATACATCGACAAAGTTACATCCAAACGTGGCGCCGCTCTCTACCGCTTCAATCAAAAAGTCTATGAGGAAGCGCCCAAGTTCAAGCTTTGAAACTGAGAGAGAACTCTACAAAGAGGACGCTCAGTCGACATGTTCTCACGTAAAGAAACCCTTTACAAGAACATAATCTTATATATAAATATTGTACATTTATTTAATAACATACTATGCTTGAAGAATTAAAGGAAAAGGTATTTCGTGCCAATCTTGATTTGGTAAAACATAATCTGGTACTTTTCACATGGGGCAATGTATCTGGTATAGACCGGGAAAAGGGACTTGTGGTCATCAAACCCTCCGGAGTCAGCTATGACAAAATGAAAGCCTCTGACATGGTCGTGGTGAGCCTTGAAACGGGCAAAGTAGTAGAAGGAGACTTGAATCCCTCATCGGATACGCCCACTCACCTTGTTATCTACCGTAATTTCCCGGAAGTAGGCGGAGTGGTACATACCCACTCCACTTATGCCACAGCCTGGGCACAGGCAGGACGTGACATTCCCAACATCGGTACTACACATGCTGACTATTTCCACGACAGCATTCCATGCACCGATGATATGACTGAGGATATGATGAAAGACTACGAATACAATACCGGCGTAGTGATTGTAAACAAATTTAAGAAAGACAACATCAATCCTGTTCATACACCGGGCGTTCTCGTGAAAAATCATGGTCCCTTCACTTGGGGCAAGGACGCCGACGAGGCCGTCTATCACGCAGTAGTGGCCGAACAAGTAGCCAAGATGGCATTCATCTCTTTCTCGGTGAATCCCAAGACCACGATGAATCCTCTGCTCGTGGAAAAGCACTTCTCACGTAAGCACGGTCCCAATGCCTATTACGGGCAAAAGAAGAAAAAATAATTATTATCCAACAAAAGTTTAAGATTTTCAAGGACAAACAAAAACTTATACAACTATGATTGAAGCATTCAAAGACTTTGAAGTATGGTTCGTAACAGGAGCTCAGCTCCTTTACGGAGGTGACGCTGTAAAGCAAGTTGACGGACACTCTAAAGAGATGGTGGCTGGTCTGAACGATTCAGGACGCCTGCCCATCAAGGTTGTCTACAAGGGCACGGCCAACAACACGCATGAAGTGGAAGACGTGATGATGGCAGCCAACGCCGACAAGCACTGCATTGGTGTCATTACCTGGATGCACACCTTCTCTCCTGCCAAGATGTGGATTCACGGTCTGAAAAAACTGCAGAAGCCTCTGCTTCACCTGCATACTCAGTATAATCAGCACATTCCCTACGATACAATGGACATGGACTTCATGAACCTGAACCAAAGTGCCCATGGAGATCGTGAGTATGCTCACATCCTGTCTCGCCTGCGTAAGCCTCGCAAGACGGTTATCGGCTATTGGAAAGATCCCAAGACGCAGGACCACATCGCTGTGTGGGAGCGTGTATGCGCCGGTGTTGCTGACGCTCAAGACTGCCTCATTCTTCGTTTCGGCGACCAGATGAACAACGTAGCCGTTACCGATGGCGACAAGGTCAGCTTCGAGCAGACACTGGGCTATCACGTTGACTACTGCCCGTTCTCCACTGTGATGACCTATTTCGACAAGATTAAGGACGAAGACGTTACAGCTCTGGTTCACGACGTCTACTTCAAGGAGTACACCGTGGCAGACAATCTGAAGGACGAGAGCACCGTTGAGTACAAGAAGATTTGGAACTCCGCCAAGGCTGAGCTCACTCTCCGTGCCGTTCTGAAGGACTTCGGTGCCAAGGGCTTCACCACCAACTTCGACGACCTGGGCGATGTCAACGTTGAAGAGACCGGACGTGGCTTTGACCAGATTCCCGGTCTGGCATCTCAGCGCATGATGCACGACGGCTTCGGTTTCGGTGCCGAAGGTGACTGGAAGAGCGCTTGCCTCTATCGCACCACATGGTTCATGAGTCAGGGACTCGAAGGCGGCACCAGCTTCCTGGAAGATTACACTCTGAACTTCGACGGTGACAACACCAGCATTCTTGAAAGCCACATGCTCGAAGTGAATCCCGACATCTCCGAGGAGGAGAAGCCCCGCCTGGAAGTACACTTCTTGGGTATCGGTGTCCGCAAGACCCCCACTGCCCGTCTGGTGTTCACTACCAAGCAGGGACACGGCATCACTGCCACTGTCGTAGACATGGGCAACCGTCTGCGCCTCATCGCCAACGACGTGAACCTCATCAAGTCGAAGCCACTGCCCAAGCTGCCTGTAGCCAGTGCTCTCTGGATTCCTGAGCCTACCTTCGAGGTTGGTGTCGGCTGTTGGATGGAAGCCGGTGGTACGCACCACAGTTGCTTCAGCTTCGGTTTGACCGATGAATACTGGCGTGACTTTGCCGAGATTGCAGACATCGAAGCCTGCATCATCAATAAGGACACCGACTACCAGCAATTCCGCAAGGAGCTTCGCTGGAATGAGATGTACTACATGCTCAACAAAGCACTCCGCTAACTTCTTACAATCCATGTCCCCACGGCTTAGTTGACGAAGCCATGGGGACTTATTGATTCAAACATAACCTATCACGAAACTTCAAAACATACACTATGGACGCAAAAACGACCATCGTTGAAGGCAAGGCCATCCTGGGTATTGAGTTCGGTTCCACCCGCATCAAGGCTGTCCTCATCGATGGAGAAAACAAACCTATAGCACAAGGAAGCCACCAATGGGAAAACCAACTGGTAGACGGCTTGTGGACTTACAGTATTGTTGACATCTGGGCTGGTCTCCAAGACTGCTACTCTGACCTTCGTGCCGACGTGAAGAAACAATATGGTGTAGAAATTGAAAATCTCGCTGCCATCGGTATTAGTGCCATGATGCACGGCTACATGCCTTTCGGTGCAGACGACCAGATTCTCGTGCCCTTCCGCACCTGGCGCAACACCAACACCGCGCTGGCTGCCGACAAGCTTTCACGCCTGTTCCAGTTCAACATTCCTTTGCGCTGGAGCATTTCCCACCTCTATCAGGCTATTCTGAACAAGGAAGAGCATGTGGGCGAAATCAAATATCTTACCACTCTGGCCGGCTATATTCACTGGCAGTTGACAGGCAAAAAAGTTCTTGGCATCGGCGATGCTTCCGGTATGATTCCTATTGACCCCGAGACAAAGAACTACGATGCCCGTATGGTGGGCAAATTCGATGAACTCATCGCACCGAAGCACTACCCCTGGCACCTGCTTGACATTCTTCCCCAAGTACTCCTGGCAGGTGAGAACGCAGGTACACTTACAGCCCGTGGTGCCAAACGTCTTGACGTATCCGGTCACCTTAAGCCCGGTATTCCTCTTTGTCCTCCCGAAGGCGACGCAGGCACCGGTATGGTTGCCACCAACTCCGTCAAGAAGCGTACTGGCAATGTCTCCGCCGGCACGTCATCCTTCTCGATGATTGTCCTGGAGAAGAATCTGTCAAAGCCTTACAGCATGATTGACATTGTGACAACACCCGACGGCAGTCCCGTGGCCATGGTTCACTGCAACAACTGTACATCGGACATCAATGCATGGGTCAACATCTTCAAGGAATTCGAGGAGCTTATCGGTGTGAAACCTGACATGCACGACCTCTTTACCAAGCTCTTCCAGGCAGGTCTGAAAGGTGATCCAGATTGTGGCGGTCTGCTCTCCTACAACTATTTCTCAGGCGAGCCTGTGACTGGTCTGGAAGAAGGACGTCCCTTGCTGGTGCGCTCAGCCAACGACAAGTTCACCCTTGCCAACTTCATGCGCAGCCAACTATATGCAGCTGTGGGCGTACTGAAGATCGGCAACGACATTCTCTTCAATCAAGAAAAGGTTGCTGTAGACAAGATTACCGGACATGGTGGCTACTTCACTACACCCGGCGTGGGCCAGCGCATTCTCGCCGCAGCACTCAATTCTCCTATCTCCGTTATGGAGACAGCCGGCGAAGGCGGTCCTTGGGGTATGGCTCTCTTAGCCTCCTATTGTGTGAACAACGACAAGAATCTGTCGCTTGAGGACTTCCTCGACAAGAATGTCTTCGCTGGCAACACCGGCACCGAGATTGCACCTACACCTGAAGACGTAGAAGGCTTCAATACCTATATTGAGAACTACAAACGCGGTCTTGACATCGAGCACGCTGCTGTAAAGTTCAAAGATTAATTTGTATCACACCTAAATTCCGTCAGAATTCCTAAAGGTTTAATCAATCCCGAGGAATTTTGACGGATTTGAAAAAGACAAAGCATCATGATGAAACGAGTCATAGTTACAGCTCTGTTTTCAGTTTCTTTTGCCCTTCTGGCTCAAGCTCAAGATGTAACGGCTACCATTCATGTCAACCAAGGAAGTCAAAAAATAAATAAGGAAATCTACGGACAGTTTGCCGAACACCTTGGAACGTGCATCTACGGAGGACTTTGGGTAGGTGAAAATTCCCCTATCCCAAACACACAAGGTTATCGCAACGACGTACTGCAGGCTCTGAAAGAGCTGCATGTTCCTGTACTGAGATGGCCCGGCGGCTGTTTCGCCGACGACTATCACTGGATGGACGGTATTGGTCCAAAGGATCAGCGACCCACGTTGCGCAACAATAACTGGGGTGGCACCATTGAGGACAACTCCTTCGGCACACACGAGTTTCTTAATCTGTGTGAGCTTCTCGGTTGCGAGCCTTACATTAGTGGCAACGTCGGTTCCGGCACTGTGAAGGAAATGGCACAATGGATTGAGTATATGACCAGTAACGGAGATACCCCGATGGCTCGGCTGCGTCGCAAAAACGGACGCGACAAAGCTTGGAAAGTGAAATACTTCGGCATCGGTAATGAGGCTTGGGGCTGCGGTGGAAACATGACACCCGAATATTACAGCAATCTCTTCCGCCGCTTCAACACCTATCTGCGCGACTACGATGACAATCACCTCTTCCGTATCGCCAGCGGTGCCAATGCAGGTGACACCAACTGGACCCGCGTGTTAATGAAGAACATTGGTAACCGCATGCAAGGCATCTCAGTACATTACTACGCAGTCCGCGACTGGAAAAAACACGGATCAGCTACACGATTTACTCCTGGTGAATACTATAGTACTATCTATACAGCCTTGAAAATGGACACCATCATACGTTCGCACATCTCGGAAATGGACAAGGTGGACCCTCAAAAGCGAATTGCTCTCATGGTGGATGAATGGGGTACCTGGTGGGATGAGGAGCCTGGCACCATCAAAGGACACCTCTATCAGCAAAACTGCCTGCGAGATGCCATGGTGGCCGCTCTCACACTTAACATTTTCCACAAGTATACCGACCGTATCAAAATGGCCAACATAGCACAAGTGGTAAACGTACTTCAGTCCATGATTCTCACAGACACCAAGGGAACTGGTCACATGGTACTCACACCGACCTACTATGTCTTCAAGATGTACCGTGACTTCCAAGAAGCTACCTACCTGCCTTCCAGTCTCAACGCCAGATGGCTGAAAAATGACGGAGAGGCAATACCTTCTGCAAGTATTTCCGCCGCAAAGGACAAGGAAGGCAATATCGTCATCGCCCTTGCCAACGTACAATATGACAAGCCACAGGAGATGGAGATAACGCTGGACGGTGCGAAAGCCAAGTCGATAGTAAATGCAGAAATTCTAACAGCAGAAAAGCTCAACGACTATAATGACTTCACACATCCAAATGTCATCACTTCGAAACCTTTCAAGGGCGCCAAGATAAGCGGCAGTAAGGTAAAGGTGAAAATGCCTGCCAAGTCCATTATGGTAATCAAGGTAAAGTAAGGCACAAGAAGTTACAGTATTTCTGTCTCCAAAAATATCGATAACTTGACACCAAATTCCATTTAACGGGTATGAAACAAAAAGGCTTACTTTTTGTAACATAAACCAACAAAGTATTTGACAAGACGAGGCAGATTCTTAGAAATAATGAGTAAATTTGCATTCGGAAAAACTATCATAGCTTATAAACAATGAACGACAAAAAATTAATGAACCGCGCAGCCGACAACATTCGCATTTTGGCTGCATCGATGGTAGAGAAAGCTAAATCGGGTCATCCCGGTGGTGCTATGGGTGGAGCAGATTTCATCAACGTGCTCTTCTCCGAATTTTTGGTCTACGACCCCGAAAATCCTTACTGGACTGGACGCGACCGTTTCTTCCTCGATCCAGGTCACATGAGTCCAATGCTCTACGCAGGACTGGCTTTGCGCGGATATTTCTCAATGGATGATCTGCAACAGTTCCGCCAGTGGGGTTCAGTCACTCCCGGTCACCCCGAGTTAGACGTAGCTCGCGGCATTGAAAACTCAAGCGGTCCTCTGGGCCAAGGTCACGCTATCGCAGCCGGTGCTGCTGTTGCCGAGAAATTCCTTGAGGCCAGACTGGGCCACACCATGATGCAACACAAGATTTATGCTTATATCAGCGATGGTGCTGTTGAGGAGGAAATTTCTCAGGGTGTAGGTCGCATCGCTGGCAATCTGGGCCTGAACAATCTCATCATGTTCTACGACTCAAACGACATCCAGCTTTCCACCGAAGTTGACGACGTGATGAGAGAAGACACCGCCATGAAATACAAAGCCTGGAACTGGAATGTAATGACCATCAACGGCAACGATCCGGATGAAATCCGTGAGGCTCTGAAAAAGGCCAATGCTGAGACAGAGCGCCCCACCCTCATCATCGGCAAGACCATCATGGGCAAGGGTGCACTGAAAGACGACGGCTCCAGCTACGAGCGTAATGTAAAGACCCACGGTGCTCCTCTGGGAGGCGAGGCTTACGTCAACACCATCAAGCATCTTGGCGGCGATCCCGAGAATCCCTTCCAGGTGTTCCCCGAAGTAGCCAAGCTCTATGCAGACCGTCGTGAGGAGCTCAAGCAGATTGTTGCCAAGCGTCATGCTGCAGAAGCAGAGTGGCGTAAAGACAATCCCGAGAAAGCTGCTCTGATGGATGAATGGTTCAGCGGTAAGGCTCCCAAGGTGGACTGGAGCAAAGCCGTACAAAAGGAAGGCTCCGCAACACGTGCTGCCAGCTCCGTTTGCCTGGGCGTTTTAGCCGAGCAGGTTCCAAATATGATTTGTGCAAGCGCCGACCTGTCCAACTCTGACAAGACTGATGGCTTCTTGAAGAAGACCCACTCACTGAAGCGCGGCGACTTCTCCGGTGCATTCTTCCAGGCTGGCGTGAGCGAGCTCACCATGGCCGACATGTGCATCGGTATGATGCTCCACGGTGGTGTCATTGCTGCCATGGGTACCTTCTTTGTATTCTCCGACTACATGAAGCCGGCCGTTCGCCTGGCTGCCCTCATGCAAGTACCCGTGAAGTTCATCTGGACCCACGATGCATTCCGTGTAGGCGAGGATGGACCTACCCACGAGCCAGTTGAGCAAGAAGCACAAATCCGCCTCATGGAGAAGTTGCAGAATCATGCCGGCAACGACAGTGTACGCGTATTCCGCCCTGCTGATGCAGACGAGACAACTGTTTGCTGGAAAATGGCCATGGAGAACACCGACACTCCTACCGCCCTCATCTTCTCTCGTCAAGGAATTGCCAAGCTGCCCGCAGGCAACGACTATGAGCAGGCTCGCAAGGGTGCATATATTGTAGCTGGCAGTGATGAGAATCCCGACGTCATTCTCGTGGCAAGCGGCTCAGAGGTATCCACGCTTGAGGCTGGTACTGAAGCCCTGCGCAAGGACGGCATCAAGGTGCGCGTCGTGAGTGCTCCTTCCGAGGGTCTGTTCCGTCGTCAGAGCAAGGAATATCAGGAGAGCGTACTCCCCAGCAATGTCAAGAAATTCGGCATGACGGCCGGCCTGCCTTGCACTCTTGAGGGTTTGGTGGGCATCGGTCCCAACAGCCGCATTTACGGCATGAAGAGCTTCGGCTTCAGCGCTCCCTACAAGGTGCTTGACGAAAAGCTCGGCTATACGGGTGAGAATGTCTACAAACAGGTGAAGGAATTTCTGGCTGAGTAAAAATGCTTAACTTAAAGCTTTAAACTCATATTCTTCATCTATCAATAAATAATTGACTATCAAAACTTCATCGGCACCATGCATTTTAACGATGCATGGTGCATTTATGAATTATGAATTGTAAAGTAGTTGGACTGGCCAGCGATCACGCTGGCTTCGCCTTGAAACAGTTTGTCAAGAAGTATCTTGACGAGAAAGGCATTGCCTACAAGGACTACGGTACTTACAGTGAAGAAAGCTGCGACTATCCCGACTTTGGTCACGCACTGGCCGAAGGCATCGAGAAAGGCGAAGTTTATCCGGGAATCGGCATCTGTGGATCGGGAGAAGGTATTGCCATGACGCTCAATAAGCATCAAAGTATTCGCGCAGGACTGTGCTGGATACCAGAAATAGCTCATCTTATCCGTCAGCATAACGATGCCAACGTGCTTGTCATGCCGGGACGCTTTATCGACACTGACATGGCACGTAAAATTATGGATGAATTTTTTGCTACCGAATTCGAGGGCGGACGCCATGCACGTCGCGTAGCTAAGATTCCTGTAAAGAAATGAGAATTGCCACTCAAATGATTTCGTCGGGGAATAACTGATTTCCCGAGCCTATGAGATCTCGGCAATAATATTCTACACTCCTAAAAAAGTCTGAATGTCCCGAAGACCGTTACGGTAACAGGATATTCAGACTTTTATTTTAGATGCTTCAAAAAGACAAAATGGTAGTCACAGCAAAGTTTTCCGCCCTTTATTTCCCTCTTTCAATAAAAAAGAGTAATTTTGCGGATAAAACTTAAATACAATATATAAAAATATGTATAGAACAAATACCTGTGGAGAACTCACCCTCGCAGATGCCGGAAAAGACGTGACACTAGCAGGATGGGTGCAGCGATCCAGAAAGATGGGAGGAATGACTTTCGTCGACCTTCGCGATCGATACGGAATCACGCAGCTTGTGTTCAACGAGGCTGACAACAAGGAGCTCTGTGACCGTGCTAACAAACTGGGACGTGAATACTGTATCCAAGTAAAAGGCAAGGTTTCCGAACGTCAGAGTAAGAATCCTAAGCTCAAGACGGGAGACATTGAAATTATAGCAAAAGAGCTTAATGTGCTCAGTCCCTCGCTCACTCCTCCTTTCACCATTGAAGATAACACCGACGGCGGCGATGACCTGCGCATGAAATACCGCTATCTCGACCTTCGTAGAGAGGCTGTGCGCAAAAATCTTGAACTGCGCCACCGCATGACCATACTCATAAGAAACTTCCTCGACGCCCATAAGTTCATAGAGGTAGAGACACCTGTTCTTATCGGTTCAACCCCTGAGGGAGCCCGCGATTTCGTGGTGCCCTCACGTATGAATCCCGGACAGTTCTATGCCCTTCCCCAGAGTCCGCAGACCCTCAAGCAACTTCTCATGGTTGCAGGCTTTGACCGCTACTTCCAAATTGCCAAATGTTTCCGCGACGAGGACCTGCGCGCCGATCGTCAGCCTGAATTTACACAGGTGGATTGCGAGATGTCATTCGTCGACCAAGACGACGTCATCAATCTCTTCGAGGAAATGTGCAGGATGCTATTCCGTGAAATTCGTGGCGTGGAACTTCCAAAACTCCAGCAGATGACCTGGAACGAAGCCATGCGACGTTTCGGTAGCGATAAACCCGACCTGCGCTTCGGAATGGAGTTTGTAGAACTGAAAGATACTTTCAACGGTCGAGGAAACTTCTCCGTGTTCAACGAGGCTAAATACATCGGAGCTATTTGCGTGCCGGGATGTGCCAACTACTCCCGCAAACAACTTAACGAGTTGACTGACTTTGTGAAGCGTCCGCAAATCGGAGCTAAAGGCCTGGTTTACATCAAGTACAACTCCGATGGAACTGTGAAGAGCAGCATCGACAAGTTCTACACACCCGATGACCTGGCAGAAGTGAAGCGCGTAACAGGTGCTAAAGATGGAGACCTCGTGCTCATTCTCAGCGGCGACAATGCCAACAAGACGCGTATACAGCTCTGCGCCCTGCGCCTGGAGATGGGCGACCGTCTCGGTCTGCGCGACAAGAATGTATTTAAATGTCTGTGGATTATCGACTTCCCACTCTTCGAGTGGAGTGACGAGGAGCAGCGCCTTATGGCTACCCACCACCCCTTCACCATGCCTAATCCAGACGATATACCTCTGCTTGATACACATCCCGAACAAGTACGCGCCAAGGCTTATGACTTCGTTTGCAACGGTATCGAAGTGGGCGGCGGCTCCATTCGTATCCACGACACTAAACTACAGGAAAAGATGTTCGAAGTGCTTGGATTTACTCCTGAGCGTGCAGAGGCTCAATTCGGTTTCCTGATGAACGCCTTCAAATATGGAGCACCTCCTCACGCAGGTCTGGCTTTCGGACTCGATCGCTTCGTAAGCATCCTCGCCGGACTTGACAGCATCCGCGACTGTATTGCATTCCCAAAGAACAACAGTGGCCGCGATGTCATGCTCGATGCACCTTCAGCTCTCGACCCCAAGCAACTCGAAGAATTGCAAATAAAAGTGGATCTCAAAAAATAACTGTATAGGTAGGTTTACATACAGTAACAAATAAGAGAAGCTGTGCCAGAGTAAGCTAAAACCCTGACACAGCTTTTTTTCTATAATACTATATGACAAAATATGAGAAAGTAATTGATTTAAATCAAAAAAATCACAAAAGGAAAACCATAAACACCTAAAACAGAGAAATTTTGGAAGCAAGAAAGTAGGAATTAGAAATAAAAGTGTTAAATTTGCAAACAGAAAGTTATAAATCAGTAGATGAGATACTGAATCAATTATAATCGTTAGTTATTATGGTAGAAAAGAAAGCAACAAAGGCTGCAGCAGCAAAGACTGCAGCAAAGAAGACAACAGTGAAAAAGGCCGCTACAAAGAAAGCCAGTATCTTTGTTGACGCTGACAACGCAGGTTTCCGTGCTGGTGACGTTTATCAAGCTCTTTCTGCAGCAGGCACCTCCAAGACTGTTGAAGAACTTGTAGAAGCTACTGGTAAGACAGAAACTGAGATTTTGCTCGGTATTGGCTGGCTCCTCAAAGAGGGCAAGGTCAAGGGTGACAACGGCAAGGTTGTATTGGCCTAAGGTCTCTTTAACTTAATAAATTACCGCAACTCTGTCATTATAGAACAGAGGTGCGGTTTTGTGTTCTTATTCCTTTCAACCTACTATCTAATTCTATCCTTGTTTAATGATGTTATAGAAATATTGTTAGAAGCCGGCGACGAAGGACTTCGTCTGCGCAAACTGATTGTGCATGTTTACAACAAGAGGAACTCTCTTTTCCATGACATCTCCAAAGAACAAGTTAGAAATGAAGTCACGGCTTTCATCCGCGCCAACAGCAAATCAAAAGACGACTTAATCACCAAAACAAGATGGGGCGTCTATCGTATCAACACCAACTCTCTGAAATTCAAGAATCAACGAACACTTTTCAGCGAGTTACCCTTGGAAGAGAAACCGACGGAAACTAAAACTGTCGATGCGAGCCCGTCACTTTTTGACAACTAACTTTCTACCATTGATAACTTTCAGGCAAAACAGTCTTTTATAAATTTATGATTCGGGAATACGACTTACGCGTGTTGCCACAAGTGGCAAGCAGCGAAGAAAACATTATTCAATACATAGCAAAGGATAAAGGACTCGACGCACGCACCGTCAAACAAGTACGCGTGTTGAGAAGAGGCATTGACGCACGCGGTCGCACTATCTATGTAAATCTTAAAGTCAGGGCTTATATAAACGAATTTGCCCA
>JBMNUW010000064.1:0-16273 GCA_050946475.1 Prevotella sp. | reverse complement strand
TCACTCCTACTCCTCTGCCGACAAAGAAAAAAATATATTGACCAATATTATTATACCATATTGATATCTTGTAAATACGTCGGCAATACATATACGAAATAGGGTGATTGAACTGATAAATCCATTGGAAAGGTATGACGGATGAACCTGTTTTGTGATACGAATCATGCTGTTTCTCGTTGGCTGACAGTTGCCAGCCAACATAAATAAAGTCAATTTAAAACATAAAAAACGGTTTGTTGAGGTGTCTAACGCGTTTTACCGACACAACAACAAACCGTTTTCAATATAATATTCTCTATTCTTTTATGCAACCGATATACACCCCTTTTGCAGGGACGTCACCCCCTTCGGTTCCCCCGTTTTCGGGGGAAAGAAATGTGCCGGCCCCCGTCTGAATTTATGATGCTTTGCGGTTGGGGGCCGGCACAAGGCCGGCAGCCCTGCAGTGAATTGAAAAATGAAAGGCTGAGGTAGCTCTCCTTGTTCGTCGCAGTACAGCCTCCAGGCACCTTCCTATCAGGAGAGTTCCAGCATACGTCTGATGGGCTTTACTGCCTCACGGGCTGTCTCTTCGGGTATCTCAATGGCGGGCCAGCCGAAGCGGAGGGCATTGTAGATTTTGGCGAGAGAATTGAGTTTCATATACTCGCACTCGTTGCACGAGCAACCCAGCGAACCCTCGCTCACCTCTGGTGGAACGGGGATGAAAGTTTGGGAAGGACAGGTGCGCTGCATCTCGTGGAGGATACCAGCCTCCGTAGCCACGATGAACTCATGGATTTCGGGGTGTTCCTGCGCATAATGGAGCATGGTAGCGGTGGAACCCTTCACATCAGCCAATGCCAGTACAGGTGCCTTACATTCCAAATGCGCCATGACAACAGCATCGGGATGCTCGTGCTTGAGACGCACTATCTCATCGACGGAAAATTTCTCATGCACATGGCAGCCACCATTCCAAAGCAACATCTGCCGACCCGTCACCGAATTGATATAGTTGCCCAAGTTATAGTCGGGACCGAAGATGAGCTTGGCGTCCTTGGGAAAACTGCCCACCACACGCTCTGCGTTGCCCGACGTCACTACACAGTCGCTGAGCGCCTTCACGTCTGCGGTGGTGTTTACATAACTGATGACCTGATAGCCGGGATGTTCCTCCTTGAACTTACGCAAATCTTCGGCACGGCATGAGTCGGCGAGCGAGCATCCGGCGTTGAGGTCGGGACAGAGCACCGTTTTCTCCGGTGAGAGCAGTTTGCAGGTCTCAGCCATGAAGTGTACGCCAGCCATGACCATTATCTGCGCGTCCGTCTCTGCCGCCTTGCGCGCCAGTGCCAGAGAGTCGCCCACAAAGTCGGCGATGTCCTGAATATCGCCCGTGGTATAATAGTGTGCCAGGATGATGGCGTTCTTCTCCTTGCAGAGTTTGCGAATCTCCTTTTTCAAATCCAGTTTCGGGTCAACGGGCTCGTCGGCGAATCCTTTCTCAATCCATTCTTTCTTTACCATGTCGGTCATTGTTTGTTTGGTTAAATTTTTCGTTCAGCAGCCTTTCCGGTGGAATAACATCATATTCTTATTATCCTTTCTTTAATAAAAAAGAAAAATAAATAGGAGTATGATGTGACGTGGATATGTTGGTAACTTTTTATCAAAATTCTTTGTTATTTCGTTATCAACATCTCAGACGGTTCTTTTCACCGATACTGTTGATATTTCTTTCTTGATAATCAGTCATATCCCTGCGTTATCCACAATCAGACTTTTCTATGCAAAATTAATAAGTTTATATCTTTTTTGTTCCCTAATTTGTGGAAAAGTTGTGTGAGAACCTCGGAAAAACTTTATTTTTTCCACATCTTTACCGCTTTCCGAATGTTCATGGGGATATCCACAGAGTTATAAAGGCGTTATACCGGGGTTATACAGAGGTTTTCCACAGAGTTATCCACAGTTTTCCGTTGTCAATCTCACTTATCCACGGCATAATTTTCCTATGAAGGTGGTGAGGAGGATGCGGGACACGGAAAAACGTTAGGGAGGCAAACGGCAATTTTGTACGATTTCACGCTCCTTATTGCCAATTTATTGCTAACTTTGCATTCATAAAAATTTGGAACAACACTCGCGTTGGCAAATCTGTTATCTTCCGTCGGGAGCCTTTATATATATATTATATAAGGTGTCGCATCTCCTATACTGAACTTAGAGATGTCTCACAGGGGTATCATGATGTTGCCGGGAATCCGTCGGACGATAGAAACCTGTCGGACGGTAGATACGATACAAAGAGATTGTTCCACAAAAGAGACAGAATATAACGAAATAAGAAACAACATACAATGGGAAAAATTATTCTGACAGGTGACCGCCCAACAGGCAAACTCCACCTTGGACACTATGTGGGAAGTCTGCGCCGCCGTGTGCAGCTCCAGAACGAAGGAAACTATGACCGCATGTTCGTCTTCATGGCTGATGTGCAGGCACTGACCGACAATGCCGATAACCCCGAAAAGATACGCCAGAACATTATTGAGGTGGCTCTCGACTACCTCTCCTGCGGACTCGACCCGGAGAAATGCACACTCTATATTCAGAGTCAGATTCCCGAACTGGCAGAGCTTACCACCTATCTGATGAACATCGTGACGGTGAGCCGCGTACAGCGCAACCCCACCGTGAAGACAGAGATAAAGATGCGCAACTTCGAGGCCAATATTCCCCTCGGCTTCTTCTGCTATCCTGTTTCGCAGGCTTCCGACATTGCCTGCTTCAAGGCTACCACGGTGCCTGCCGGTGAGGACCAAGAACCGATGTTGGAGTTGACACGCGAACTGGTGAATCGCTTCAATCAGATTTATGCTCCTGTACTGGTGGAGCCTCAGATTATGCTGCCGGAGAATGCTACCGCACGTCGTCTGCCGGGCATTGACGGTAAGGAGAAGATGAGCAAGAGCCTTGGCAACTGCATCTATCTGAGCGACGACAAGGACACCGTATGGCAGAAGGTGAAGAGCATGTACACTGACCCCACACACCTCAATGTTTCCGACCCCGGACACGTGGAGGGCAACGCCGTGTTCACCTATCTCGACGCATTCTCTACAGACCAAGACTTCAAGGACTTCTGGCCAGAGTTCCAGAATCTCGACGAACTGAAGGCTGCTTATCAGAAGGGCGGTATCGGTGACATGAAATGCAAGAAACTGCTCAACAATATTCTTCAGCGTATGCTTGAACCTATCCGTCAGCGTCGCCACGAGTACGAGCAGGATATTCCCGAAATCTACAACATCCTTAAGAAAGGTTCGGAAAAGGCTCGCGAGACGGCTGCCAAGACAATGGACGAAGTACGTGCCGCCATGCGTATCAACTATTTCGAAGATAAGGAACTGATTGAGTCGCAAGCAGAGAAATACAAAAACAATGCAGAGCGTTGATTAATTCAAAATTCAAAATTCAAAATTGCAAGTGCGATGAATAATTCATAATGCATAATCGCAAGTGCGATGAATAATTCAGGAGCATATAATCATGGCTGGGTCTATGATAGCAATCACAAACCTTTGTATTATGAATTAGATGAAGTGGTATGTACTGCTAAAAGGGTCGTACCACTGCCGCTAACTCAGGAATTTAATACAGTAAGCAAAATCAACGAAAAATTCGGATATGCCGTAAATGGATTCGACAATAAAGCTTATAAATCAGGTAAATATCACGTTATTTCCGCTCTAGATTGCGTTACTCGTGAATGGAATGTAGGTGTGGGAGCAATAGAGAAAATGAGTAATTACTTGTCACCTTCTGTAGTATCGAAAATCGAAAAAGCGAACTTAATAGTAAACATTGTTACTGGATCGATAGATATGGCGAATGCCATACAGCATACAAATCCCTAAGGACTGCTTCTCATTTAGCTGCTGATTATGCAGGTAGCTATTATGGAGCAATTGGAGGTGCAGAAGCTGGTGCTGCTATCGGCGCATGTTTCGGGGGCGTTGGCGCAATTCCAGGAGCAATAGTTGGTGGCATTGTTGGTGGATGGGGCGGTTCTACACTTGCTACTGGGGTTTCTGACTTAGTGTGGGATTCTGCTTTTATTTACTTTTAAATAGTTTCTTAATAAAAAAGTGTTACCTTTGCAGATAGTCACCTTTGCAGATAGATTCTCTGCAAAGGTATCCAATATATGAAGAAAAGAAATTATTTGGGAACATTTGTCTATTATTACAATATTCTAAATTATGTTATAAGCGATATGCTTTCCCAATGGGATTTGGCAATAGACGCAAAGATAACATTTGGCAAAAACATACCAGGGCATCATGATAAAAAACGATTAAGACGTGATTCGCTATGGGTGGCTAACAATCATTCAATCGCTATAATTGGTGTTCTTTCTGCACCTATAGCCTTGTTGTTTATGGTTCTAGTTAGCCTCTTTCTAGGGCACAAAATAATGGTCTGCTATATTGTATTGATATTATTTTGTTTGTCACTTTATATTATGTCCATATCAAAATATGACCATTTCTATTTTGAGTACTTCGAAAGTATACGTGACATCAATATAAAAAAATGGCGTTATCAATGCTTGTTGTTTGCGATTGCTGACATGATAGTGGGGGCGGTTCTTGTATGTGTTTTAATTCATATATGAGCCCCCATAATTCACAATTCATAATGCATAATGCATAATCGCAAATGTTATGCGGAACCATAATTCCTTAAAGAATTAGTGACTGATTATGGATTAAAAAATAAAAAGGCCTCGGTGCTTCACGTCTATGACGAAGCATCGAGGCTTTATTAGTAAGATATTTCCAGTATTGGTAAAAACTTTTCATTTACTTTGTCCAATTGACGAAAATACATTATCTTTGCAGAGCTATGCAAGGTAAAGTTAACATGATATACTGAGAAAGGCATAACATTTTGCTCTCATAGTTCAACGGATAGAACGGAGGTTTCCTAAACCTTTGATCTGGGTTCGATTCCCAGTGAGAGTACTATTACAGGTTGATTATTAATAGAGTACAAATAATTTTCCTATAATATATTTCTCTTTCTATAAGAAGAAGCTTTAAAAACATTAGTACAAATAATCTTTAAACCTTGTCATTATGTTAGGAGCCATTATTGGGGACATTGTAGGGTCCCGTTTCGAATTTGACGAAACACCTCATCAGGACTTTCATCTCTTTCTCGATAAGCCGCGGTGCGACTATACCGACGACACTGTGATGACTTTGGCCATTGCCGATGCCATTCTACACGATAAGGACTATGGACAGACCATGCGTGAGTGGGGACAGCGCTATCCAAACCCCAAAGGCGGATATGGTAACTATTTCCAAAAGTGGCTTACGACTCCTGACATGCCGGCTAACAACTCATGTGGTAATGGAGCTGCCATGAGAGTATCGTCCATTGGATGGTTCTTCGATGATTATAATACAGTGCTTCGAGAGGCTGAGCGTAGTGCACTAGCCAGTCATAATCACCCGGAAGCCATACGTGGAGCGCAGTGTGTGGCTTCACTCATTTTCGAGCTTCGTACTTGTCATATTTCGCGTGAGGATACAGAGGCTTGGGTGAAAAAACATTTTGGATATAAAATTGATACTTTGAAGAATATCAATAAGATAGGCCGTGAGGGACATTTTGATGGCGTCTGTCAAGAGACAGTGCCTTGGGCAGTCCGTTGTTTTGTGGAAAGCAACAGCTTTGAGGATGCCATCCGCCTTGCTGTCATGGCACGGGGTGACACTGACACGAAGGCAGCTATCTGCGGTTCCATTGCTGAAGCCTACTATAGTGTTCCCGTTCCTTTCATAACAAAAGCAGCTTCCTATCTCGAACCTGAGATGAAAAATCTGCTTAAAGAGTGCGTGGAAAAGCTGTTGGCAAAGGCATAGGATTTTTTCTTAATAAAAACGGGGCACATGTTCGCGAACATGTGCCCTCTTTTCGTTTATATAATATGTTGTAAGAATAATAATTCTTATTGAGAATTCTATAAATCTGAGTTTGCCTATTGGAAAAGGTAACTTTTGGAATTGAGAGGAGACATAAAAAATTTTCTGCCCGAGGGATAGTGTCATAACAGATAGTTGTTTGAGGACATTTAACGGTTAATGACACATATCTCCCGGACTGAAATTAGAATTAGTCAGCATTGTAATTGAAGGTGGCACGAAGAGGCAAGTTGTCAGAAGCATTGCCTACTCTGACTTCGAACTCACCCGGCTCTGCTTTCCAGTTATCAGAGGTCTCGTCCCAAAAACTGAGGTCGGCGCGAGATATCTTCATGGTGACATCGCGATTTTCTCCGGCTTTAAGAGAGACTTTGCTGAAACCTTTGAGTTCCTTCTCCGGACGATCTACAGACGACTGTTGGTCGTGGAGATAAAGTTGTACAGTCTCTGCTCCTTCACGGTTTCCGATATTTTTTACGTTCACGGTGACAATGAGACTGTCGTTGCTGCCGAGATTTCGGGTCGAGAGCCGAAGGTCAGAGAGACGGAAGCGCGTGTAGCTCAGTCCGTGTCCAAAGGCAAAAGTTGGCTTCAGTCCCTGCTTGTCAATCCAGCGATATCCTATGTAGATGCCTTCTTTGTAGTCCTCGTCAATAATTTTCTTATCATTGCGCCATGTGCCAGGATAGGTGCCTAGTGCGTGAGCACCTGCATCATTGAGTTTGGCATACCAAGTGTAGGGCAGTTTTCCCGAAGGATTGACCTTTCCTAAAAGTACGTCGGCAAGAGCGTTTCCTGCTTCTGAACCTAGGAACCATCCTTGTACGATGGCCGGTACGCGTGCTACCCATGGCATAGCTACTGGATTACCGGAAATATTGACATAGACGAAGTTACGATTGGCTTTTGCCAGTGCCTCAATGAGCTGGTTTTGTGCATAAGGCAGTCCATACTGAAGTCGGTCGGTGCCCTCGCAGTCCTGATGATCACTCTTGTTGAGACCACCGAACATGATGACACAGTCCACCTCTTTAGCTTTGGCCACAGCATCTGCAATGAGCTGTTCCTCAGAACGCGAATCGTTCAGATTCTGTCCTGTCTTTACGCCGTTGTAGTTTCCAGTAGTATCGCCTACATAACCTCGCTCATATTCCACTCTCATTTGCGGAGCCATTTCCTTAAGTGCTTCACGCAGTCCCTGTAAAGGAGATATTTCTCTTTGCACTTTCAGCGAACTGGAACCTCCACCTACGGTCATCATCTTGATGGCATTTTCGCCCACTACAAGAATAGAACGTGTTTTTTTAGTATCGATGGGAAGCAACTGTCGCTTGTTTTGCAACAGTACGATACCTTCGTCGGCCACTTTCCTTGCCGTGGCGTAATGAGCTTCGGAACATAGCGAACCATATCCCTGGTTCTTGCCCATGTTGGTGCGGAAAAAGAGACGGAGCACGCGCCGCACCTTCTCATCAAGTTCACGTGTAGTGTATTTTCCCTCTTTGATAAGTTTTTTATAAGGTGCAGCCAGATAATAGGAATCGTAGGCATTGCTCGCTCCCATGCTCAGACCGTTGGTCCATGAACCGAATTCCATGTCGAGACCGCCGCGGATTGCCTGCTCGGTGTCGTGGGTGCCGCCCCAGTCGCTTACTAATACGCCGTCGAACTGCCATTTGCCTTTGAGAATTTTATTGACGAGAATCTCGTTATAGCAGTTGTGCTGGTTATTATAGAGATTGTAGGCACCCATTACGCCCCATACATGTCCCTCGGTCACAGCAGCGCGGAATGCGGGCAGATAAATCTCATGCAGGGCACGGTCGCTTATTTTTACATTAACTTGATGGCGAAATTGTTCATCGTTGTTAAGGGCAAAATGCTTTACGCACGCCGCTACACCGTTCGACTGCAGTCCTTTGATATACGGTACGCACATGTGGGCAACAAGAAATGGATCTTCGCTGAAATATTCGAAGTTGCGACCGCCGAGAGGAGTTCTGATAATGTTGACACCCGGTCCGAGCAACATGTTCTTGCGTCGATAGCGACCTTCTTCGCCTAAGCTGCGACCGTAGTTCCATGCCAGATTGGGATTCCATGTAGCGGCGAGGCAGGTCAGGGCAGGAAAAGCCACACACGAGTCGTTGGTTTGTCCTGCCTGTTCCCATTCATCCCATAGAACATCAGGTCTTACTCCCATAGGTCCGTCGTCTGTCCAGAATTCAGGAATGCCCAGACGTTTCACTCCAGGCGATGAAAACTTGCTTTGTGCATGAATCACTGCAATTTTCTCGTCTAGTGTCATTCGATTCAAGGCATCCTCAATCCGTTTCTCAACAGGTTGAGAGCTGTCAAGATAAACAGGTAATTGTGCCTGGGCTTTCGAATAGGAACATAGACTAAAGATGAAGGCAAATAATAAATATTTGTATGTCATGATTTTATTTCTATTGGAACACGCGAATATAGTCAACTTCCATGGTTGCTGGTAAGGCGCTGTCATCGACACCCTGCAGTCCGCCCCAGGAGCCTCCATAGGCCAGATTTAGAATAGGATAGAAAGCAGCATCGAACGGCCAGGCATCATGACCGGTGCCATCGTTCTCATAAGTGAGCAGCTTCTCACCATCGACATAGAACGTCAGTGCACTGGAGGTCCATTCTAATCCATAAACATGAAATTCGGAAGTAGCTGTGCTCACATACTTACTGGCTGATTCAATAGAGGTGCCAGTATTATTATACTTATTGCAATGAATTGTTGATACAACATATCCCTCGTTGTAACCTACGTGTTCCATGATGTCGATTTCGCCGTCATCAGGCCAGGAGGTATAATTGACGGGCATCATCCAGAAGGCAGGCCAGGTACCTTTTCCCTTAGGCAATTTAATGCTGGCTTCTATATAGCCGTAAGTCCAGCCGGTTGACTTTTTAGCGTAGATACGTGCACTCTTGTAAGTGTCTCCATCTTTGCGAAGGTTGATTTTCAGAGTGCCATCGCTTACGGTGGTTACCTCTCCGTCGTTGACATAGGATTGCAATTCATTGTTAACCCATCCAGCATCTTGAATTTCGTAGGTCCAGTCGCTGGAGAGTTCCGTACCTTCAAATTCATCGTTCCATACAAGCGAATAACCGTCTATTGGAGATTCAATGTCTTGTTGTCCCTCAGCTTGCGTAACGGATAAGTAGGCGCGTGAACCTCCGGAATATACCACTACATCTGCGGTACGCGCGGTGTCGGTATTTTCCTCTGCCGTAATAGTTATGGTATCTGTTTTACCCGTGGAGTTAGAGGGTGATACTGTTAGCCAGTCGGCAGAGGAGTAGACCGTGAACTCGTGAGAGGCGGAGACCACTACGGTCGCAGTGCTCTCTTCCTTGGGCAGACTTATTTCTGTAGTGGACAATTCAATGGTTTGGCTGTCCGTAGCATAGGTCACGTCCGGTGAATCGCTGCATGAGACCAAAGCTAAGTTCAATGCCAGGAAAGCAGAAAAAATCATTATATGTTTCATAAATGTTCAGAATGTTTAGTAAGGTGATTATGTATGCGGATGCCCTGTGAACGGAAAAGGTATGGATTTGTACACAAGATCATCCCATCCGTTGAAGGTAGCCGTGATAATCGAAGGCTCAGGCTCTTCTGACCTGAGCCTTCGAAACACACACTGTTAATTTGCAGTCTTCTGTAGAATGATGTTGTAGATGTCGATGGCTTCGTCAGCAGGTGTGTATCCGAAGTCAAAGACAAGTTTCAATGCATCGGCTGCTCCATTAGGTAATGTCACAGCGGGAATCTTCACTACAGTCTCTTCTCCAGCCACTAAATCTACTTGCTCCACAAAGAAGTAATTATCGTCACTGCTGGTATCGGTGAGCTTAATGGTAACTCCATTGATGTCTTTAGTAGGAACAAGTTTGCAACTGAAATCGTATGACGTGTCAGCCTCTCCCGGAATAGTGGTGATGAGGTGTACCTGGGCTTGCCATTGAGCAGAGCAGGCCGTGGGGAGTTCCACATGGTAGTCGCCATTGCTTACGGTGAGTTCGGGGTCTGCAATCTGCGTCCATCCTGGTGCGTAATAGAAGAAAGTAGTGAAGCCGTCAGTACCCTTGTCGTCAACCATTGTCTTCCACAAGTTCATGTCGCTGTCGTATGTGTATATGGTTTGGTCTTCGTCTTCACTCGGAGCCTCTACTCCGTCACAGCCATGTTCTTGCAGGTCAATGTTTTCCACAGTGATGTCTGTATTGGCTGCATTGCCTCCAAAGTCCATCACGAGTTTCACCTTATCCATATCTATGCCTGCCATGTCGCTCTTATAGAAGATGTACTCTTCGTTGGCTTTGAGAGAAATTTTATCAGTAAAGTAATATACGTTGTCGTCATCCTCCTTGGCCAGTTTCACGGTCACTCCATTATGGTCTGTATTAGAGTATATCTTGCAAGAGAAGTCATAGTTGTTGTCAGAGTTGGTCTCAATGTCAGTATGCCAGAACACCTGAGCCTGCCAGGTATCGGTAGTGGCTTCCGGTAGATGTATGACAAACTTGTTGACGCCTTCCGTTTCATCCACGACAGGATCGTCTATCTGTGTCCAACCTGGAGCATAGTAGAATGAATGAGTGAAGGTGCAATTCTTAAAGAGGTTGCAATCCGAATCAGCATTGAATCCCGTGAATCCTTCGTCGGCAGAGGTCAGAATGTAGTGCCATGCAATACTTCCATTGTCCCAAATGAGAACCATCTGCGAGGGAGTCAGACTCTCCACGCGGAGCTTCAGACTGTTGTTGTAGGCTTCATCGGCCGGAATATAGGGGAAGAGATTATTGGCAGGGAACGTCATATAGACATCTTCTCCTTCCACACTCAGTTGATAAGTGGTTTCTTGTGAATCCACTTCAGCGGTATAGTCGCTGCCCGTTCCCGGATTGTTGAAAAGGGTGCAGCCTGTGTTTACGAACACTGTTCCGCCTTCACCCGGTGAATAGGTGTAGGTTCCGTCCTCACTGAATGTCAGTCGGTCATCATAGAGACCCATGTCGGCTTTTTCATTAGGCTGTGCACTATACCAACCTGTTCCGTCGGTTCCGGACTCACCGCAGGCCAGATGACCTGTTGCCGTGTTGTCTATTCTCCATTCTTTACCTTTGAGCATGGTATAGTAAGAAGAGAAGTCGACAAGAGAGTTGTCGATATGGAAAGTCACTGACTGCTGTCCCTGGCTGATGCCATTGTGGTTGCCAACGCGGTAGTAGACGGTATGGTCTCCGGCGGTGGAATAAATCTTACTTAAAGGATTTGTGGTGGAATAAGTGGTGGTTTTTGTTCCTTCTTCTATCCATATAGGATAGATGGCGTCACCTTCCATAGTGAGCGTCACCAGGTTGGTTTCTTGGTCCACTGAAGCTGTCACCGTAGTGTTTTCTGCTACAGGCAGACCATTCTCGTCCACACTGTCATAGTCCTCTGGCGAGCACCCCGTTATGAGAAAGAGTGCTGCGAGCGCACCGAGGATATTATATTGCTTGAAAGTTTTCATCATTAGTAGTTATTTTGTTTGAGAGTTCCGTTGGAAGCATCAATTTCACTGAGAGGAATAGGAAGATATTTCTTGGAGGATGTCCAAGTATTGGTGCGATAGCCATATTCGTCAGGTACGAGGGTCGTTTCAGCTTTTCCTGTTCTTACGAGGTCCCAATAGCGCTTTCCTTCACCGACGAATTCCAAGTGCCGTTCATTGATGATGTTGTCAATGTTGGCTGCTAAGTTGTCGGTAAGACCAGCCCGATGGTGCACCTCGTTGAGGTATTCCTGGGCTTCTGAGAGGTCGCCATTGGTACGTACCAACAATTCTGCGGCGTTGAGGAGCGTCTCGGAATAGCGGTACATGCGCAGGTTGTTGTTGAAGTTCAGGTCACCGTCAGCCAACTGGTCTTTATTGTTTTCAGTATAGGCAAGATATTTTTTCAGCCACAGTCCTGTGTCTTGATAACGTTTGGTGTAGGAACCTGTAGCTACATAGACAGTGGCATCGCGGCGGGCGTCACTTTCATCGAACATATCGTAGCATTCCTGTCTGATAGGTCCGAATCCCCAGCCGGCATCCACACCGTCGGTCTTGTCGTAGTCTGCCGGTGAGATGAGACGAGGCAAAATGGTACCTCCGGCATTGATATAACCATCGTTCCATGAACGAATACCATTGTCATCCTTATAGCAGATTTCCCAAATACTTTCAGAATTCCATTCTCCACTCTCCTCGAAAATGGTCGAGTAGTCGGAAACCAGACTGTATTTGCCGCTATTGATAATTTCCTGCATGTACGACAGGGCTTTAGCATAACGGCTCTCATCGTTTTGGTACATCACCATTTCAGCATAGAGCATATAGCCCATTGCCTGTGACACTCGTCCTAAGTTGTCATCATCCCACTGCATTGGCAGTGCTTCTGAGGACAATGCCTCTTCCAGGTCCGTAATGACATTTTCGTACACCTCGTCTGCCGTGAGCTGAGTAGCATCGTAGTTGTTGGTGAAGTTAACGGTGTAATAGGGAATATTACCGTAATACTTCCACAACTGATTATAGTAGAAGGCTCTTAGCACTTTTCCTTCAGCCAGGTAGGTATTGCAGGTATCATCGTCTATATTTCCTGCCGACTTAGCTTCTTCGAGATAGTACATCATGTCGTTGGCATTGCGTATTCCCTTGTAACTTTGGTCCCAGATACCGGTGAGACAGTCGGAAGAATTCTCTGTAGAGGCGTAGTTGGCCATGAGATGCAGATGCTTGTTATCAGCAATACTACTGCCTCCCACCCATATATCATCGGCCATGACATCAGCGCAGAGATTAAGTGGTGCATATTGTGAATTATTCCAGTCGTAGTTGCGCATAGGGCTGTAGGTGGCCACGAGATACTCTTTGATATGATCGGCAGTGCTGAAATATTCGTCTGTGGTTGCAGCGTCGGGCGGTGTCACCTCTAAGAAGTCGTCCGAACAACTGGTAGCAATCACCGTAACGGCAGCCATAGCCGCGAATTTAAATATATATTTTGTTTTCATATCGGTAATCAATGAAATAGGTTATGTTATATGTTTGGTCAGAATCCTAAGTTGAATCCCACGGTGAACGTTCTGCTCTGTGGATAAACACCATAGTCTACTCCCAGAGAGGTTCCTCCTGAGGATATTTCGGGATCATATCCTGCATATTTTGTCAGAGTGAAAAGGTTCTCGGCGGCAACATATACGCGCAGGCTCTTAATAAATACCTTGCGGGTGAGCTCCTGCGGAATGGTATATCCCAACTGGATGTTCTTCAGACGGAAATAAGATCCGTCAGTAATATATAAATCACTGCTCTGCCAATTGGTTCCGTCTCCAACAACAAATCGAGGATATTTATTACTGGTTCCGGGGCCTGTCCAGCGATTAAGCATGTACGAGGGGAGGTTAGCCGGTTTTACGTCGGTACGTCTTGTTGCATCGTAAATATCATTTCCGATAGTGCCTTGGAACATGAACATGAAGTCGAAGTTCCGCCAGTTTGCTGTGAATGTCAGACCATAGGTCCAGTCGGGCATTCCTTTTCCAATCTTGGTGCGGTCGGAAGCATCGATGGTTCCGTCTCCGTTGATATCGACAAACCGAACGTCTCCGGGCTGAGCATCGGGTTGTATAACATTTCCATCAGCATCAACATAACTGTTGACTTCTTCCATTGTTTGGAAAATTCCATCTGTCTTATAACCATAGAAGTATGGGAAAGGTTCACCGTTGCTGGCACGAGTAATGGTTCCGGTGTTCTGCATGTTGTCGAGGTCAAGGAAACCGGTAGAGTTGCCGAGATTGTCAAGTCGGTTCTTCAGATAGCTCAGGTTTCCTTTCACATGGAACTGTGCATCAGCTATTCTCCATTTGTAGCTGGTTTCCATTTCCACGCCTTCGTTGGTCATGTCACCCACATTGCCTAAGGGAGCGGTTGCTCCTACGTAATTAGGAATAGGCATGGAAATAATCATTCCGTTCGTCTTTTTCTTATATACATCCACCGAGAAGGTGAGAGCATTTCTAAAGAATCCGAAATCCAGACCGATATCTGTCTGCTCACTCTCTTCCCATTTCAAATCAGGGTTGGGAAGTTGACCAGCCTGTGTTCCGGTCCATGTGCTTTCGCTCTTTCCGAACACGCCATTGTATCCACTGGCAGAATAGGCTGCATAAGAGAAGTCACCGATATTGTCGTTTCCGTTCTTACCCCAGCTGGCTCTCAGTTTTAAGTTTGACAGCCATTTAATCTTGTTTTGCATGAAAGGTTCGTTGGTGATATTCCATCCCAAAGAGAAGGAAGGGAAGGTAGCATACCTATGATTGGCTCCGAATCTGGAGCTGCCATCGCGTCTGATGGTGAACTGTGCCATGTAACGTTCTGCATAGTTGTAGCTGGCACGGAAGAAGTAAGAACTCAGTCGGTGTTCATTGGCCGGACCGCCTGAAGTGGCTTGCTCGCCGTCTTCCTGCAATCCAGAGGCAAAGTTCATGTTGGGTTTTCCGTATTGTAGACCCGTAACATTCTGAATCATACCGTAGAGATTGCGTCCATTGCTCTTCAGGGCACTTTGTCCGACTACTAAATTGATGGTGTGATCTCCAAATACCTTGTCCCAGGTGAGGGTGTTCTCCAATTGCCATACGGTACCTCTGTCGCTGGTCTGGTGTGCATTGGTGATGGTCGATTTGTTGTTTCCGGACAGATAGTACAGGGGGGTGTATCCGTCTGATCCCCAGAACGACATATCAGCACTATAGCTGATTCGGTATTTGAGTCCCCAGCCGATGCTAAGATCTCCGGCAAAGTTGGCTACGAATTTATGGCTCCATCCCTCATCTCCGGGAAGAGAAAGCATGGCCAATGGGTTGTTCATTTCCTGATAGGAAGAACCAGGTACGGTGTACATCTCACCGTTTGAATCGTATAACATATACTGGGAACCATACAGCGATGATTGTGCATCGGCTGCAGCTCCTGTGACAGTAGGTGTGAGGATAGGACTGAGATAAAGAGCGGAACCCAGAACAGAACCCCATTGTGAGTTGGCATCGATGCTCTTGCTCTTCACCCGGGCGTAACTTAGATTGACGGTGACAGTCAACTTATTAAGCCAGTCGCGTGTCTTCGTGTCGTCGAAAAGGAGATACTGCGAGTTGGCTCTTAAGGTAAGCCTGCGATAGTTGCTTCTGTTGTAGTTTCCGCCGACAATACCGTCCTGATGGTAGTAACCCATAGACAGGTAGTAGTTTACCCTATCAGAAGCTCCGCTTATATTCAGTTCGTGGTTGGATACTCCGGCATTGTCATTAAACACTTCCTCCTGCCAGTCGGTTCCTTCTCCATAACTATAAGGATCGTCATATATAGGTTCCTGACCTGCATTGACCAATCCTTCGTTCATCATTATGGCATATTCCGTGGCATTGAGCACATCGCGTTTTTTCCAGGGATTCTGCCATCCGTATGAGAAATTATAGTTGACGGAGGTACGGCCTTTTTTACCTTTTTTCGTGGTTACCAGGATAACTCCATTGGCTGCTCTCGTACCATAAATGGCTCCCGAGGCTGCATCCTTAAGTACTGATATACTCTGAATATCGCTCGGGTTGAGGTAGTCGAGACCACCCTCAATGGGCATTCCGTCTACAATATACAGAGGGTCACTGTTATTAATGGTTCCCACACCACGAATACGAATTTGTGCTGCGGCACCAGGCTGTCCTGACGATGAGGTCACTGTCACACCGGAAGCCAGTCCCTTCAAGGCATTATCCATACGGACAGGAGCGGTTCCCTTGAGATCATCTGCGTCTATCTGAGCAATAGATGCTGTCACCACTGGTTTCTTCTGTACACCATATCCTACGACCACAACTTCCTCAAGATTTTGCTGGTCGCTGACGAGAGTGATGCGCATATTGTCACTCACGGTGAGTGTCTGGCTCTTGAAACCAATGTAGGAAATTTCCAATTTCTTGCCGGCATCTGTAGAAATGGAGAACTTGCCGTCCAGGTCTGTAATGACACCCGTGGACGAACCGGGAACTTTTACTGTGGCACCGATAATGGGCTCACCTGCGTCGTCGGTAACAACACCGGTATAGGTGTGTTGTTCCTGAGCCCAGACTGCTGACGAGACCATAAGGGCAGTTCCTAAGATTAAATTTCGGTAATGTTTCATCTTCTCTTAGTTTAGGTTGATAATTCTTATATTTAGGT
>JBMNUW010000063.1:0-17343 GCA_050946475.1 Prevotella sp. | reverse complement strand
GGGGTAGACCTCTCGTTTGAACACCCGCGATTACGAGGGGAATCGTCGAAACGCAAACGTTTCTCCTCATCCCCTCGCTAAGTTAACGCAACCCCCTCCGGGGGTTGTTAATCTCCCATCCAGTCTGTTTATCAATAAAATAACTGCTTGCGAAAGTTCAGTACCTTATTATATTAAATATAATAGAAACCAGAGGCATACACGCAACAAATCAGAATTGGATGCTTCAGGAAAGAAGGTAGTGACTGACGAATGCGCCTGTAAAATGCTACCTTCATCATGACAGATAACTGTATTGCACAAAACAAATAAAAAAGATAAGGGCCTGCGAAGCAACATTTCCTCGCAGGCCCTTACCTTTTTCTAAATCATTTTAAATAGGTCAAACTTTAGCAAAACGCATGTAAGTGTGATTGTTCTTGAGAATGTAAACACCCGTGCTAAGGTTATTAAGTGATAATACGGCTCGAGCACAATCCACTTTTTGTTTCTTAACGATTCTGCCAAGTAAATCGTAAACATAAATAACAGAACCGCGAGTGAAGCCCTCCACTGTCATCTTCTCTCCTTGCAGACCACATATGGCAAAGATGTCCAACTCGTTGACATCATCATTGTAAGCAATATTAGACACCATACGTGAGAAAAAGTCTTGAGAGACTGTATTGTCATTCCATTTTAGAAGCACCTGCGAATCCTCGAAAGTGATTTCCTTCACTTTCTTTATCACCTCGTAACCATTGACCTTAATGTGTCGTTGTGCTTCAACGTTCACAAAACAAAATGAAAAGGCCACCATTATGAAAAGAAACTTTCTTATCATAAGCACACTTTTTTTGTTTCATACTGTTGGCAAATATAGATATTTTATCAATAGATTCCAAATTTTCGGGTTATTTTCTTTCGTTAATTTTCCGTAAATTTGCATCTTGTTTCATTTTGGAAACAAAGACATCCAAGAACCTCAAATTTGAACTTAACATAAAATGAGCCAAAAAAGAAATGAGAATAATATTATATTTTTTCCGAAAAATAATGTTCTAAAATAGTGTTCTTGTTATATATAATTGACGTAAAGAGATAAAAATAATTAATTAAAAAGAAATGTCTGTATTTTTTGTTACTTTTGTAGGCTAAATATCAGTATTGTCAATATATATGGAAGATATTTATTACGTTGGACTCGATGTGGGCTCCACCACTGCGAAAATAGCGGTACTCGACGCAGCGGGCAACCTCGTCTATTCAAAATATGAACGTCACCATACTCACGTGAAAGAGCTGGTGGACAGCTATTTCGCCGACCTCGACCGGCTCTATGGCCGAGAGCATCTGCGTCTCTGCGTCACTGGTTCCGTAGGTATGGCAACCGCCGAAGAACTGCACGCAGAGTTCGTGCAGGAGGTGGTAGCTGCCACTATCTATGCACGCAAACGTCATCCAGAGGCCAGAGCTCTGATAGACATCGGCGGAGAGGATGCCAAAGTGGTGTTCTTCCACGGACAGGCAACTGAACTGCGAATGAACGGCAACTGCGCCGGCGGCACGGGAGCCTTCATCGACCAGATGTCCGTGCTCATGGGCTGCGACAATCAGCACATGAACGATCTGGCACTCCAAGCCGACCAAATCTATCCCATGGCGGCACGCTGCGGCGTGTTCGCCAAGACTGACGTGCAAAATCTCATGGCACGCAACCTGCCTGAAAACAACATCGCCGCCAGTATCTTCCACAGCATTGCCGTGCAAACCGTGACCACTTTGAGCCACGGCTGCGACTTTGAACCGCCTATTCTGCTCTGCGGCGGACCATTGACTTTTCTGCCAGCCCTCCGCAAGGCTTTTGCTGAATATTTACATCTGCAAGAAAAAGATTTTATCATAGTCAAGGAGAGCAACCTCATCCCTGCCATGGGATGTGCATTGCGCGCCGCTGAGGGGAAAACCGACCAAAAGCAACAGAACGCCGGTATGGAGGCTTCTGCAACTGTTGACGGAACAAAGACTGCAAAGGCACCTGCCGCACTGCCGTCCCTCTTCAAAGATGCAGCAGACCATGAGGAGTGGACCAAACGCAAGCAACGTTATGCCACCCCTATCCACGAGTTGCGTCCGGGGAACGAAGAAGTTGTTATAGGTATCGATTCCGGCTCCACCACTACGAAAGTCATCGCAGTGCGTGCGAAAGGCAAGGAGAAGGGTGAAATCGTGTTCACCCACTACGGCATGAACAGCGGCAACCCCATCCAGGCAGCTGCTGACGGCATACGGGCACTAAAGGAACAGGCAGAACGTACCGGCACACAACTCAGCATTGTGGGCTCGTGCTCCACCGGCTACGGTGAGGAACTGATAAAGAAAGCCTTCGGACTCGACGAAGGCATCATTGAAACCATGGCACATTACCGGGCTGCCGTGCAACTGATGCCAAATGTGAGTTTCATCCTCGACATCGGAGGCCAGGACATGAAGGCTATTTTCGTGGACCACGGTGCCGTGGTGCGCATGGAACTCAACGAGGCCTGCTCTTCCGGCTGTGGCACCTTTATACAAACTTTCGCCAAGAGTATGGGCTATCGCGTGGAAGACTATGCCGCACTGGCATGCAACGCACAGCATCCCTGCGACCTGGGCACACGCTGCACCGTGTTCATGAACTCGAAAGTAAAACAGGTACTGCGCGAAGGCGTGAAGGAAGAAGACATTGCAGCCGGACTGAGCTTCTCAGTAGTACGCAACTGTCTGTACAAGGTACTGAAACTGCGCGGAAACGACTCCTTAGGAAAACACATCGTCGTTCAGGGCGGTACTATGAAGAACGACTCTGTGGTACGTGCCTTTGAACTGCTCAGCGGCACCGAGGTGGCACGCAGCAACATTCCCGAGATGATGGGAGCCTACGGCTGTGCTCTCTATGCTGCCGAGCATCTCTCAGCTGCTGTCAATGTGGATAGCATGTTGCAACGCTGTCACTATGATACCCGGGAACTGCACTGCCACGGATGTGAGAACCAGTGCCTCGTCACCAAATATGACTTCGGCGACAAGCGCGTCTACTATTCCGGCAACAAATGCGAGCGCGTGTTCAACAACAAGGGACGCGACGCCGTTCAGGGCGAGAACATCTACGGCTATAAATACCATCAGCTCTTCGACCGTGCCAAGAAAGAAGCCGACGGACAGAGAGACTTAAGAGGAAACGCTCCCAAGCAGACCGTGAAGGCAGGACAAAAGGCGAAGAGAGGCGTAGTGGGTATCCCCCGCGTGCTCAACATGTATGAGGAATTTCCTTTCTGGCACACACTCTTTACAGCGGCAGGCTTCGATGTGATGCTGAGCAGCGAATCAAACTTCAGGGCTTACGAACAAGCTGTAAGTACCGTGATGAGCGACAACATCTGCTTCCCGGCAAAACTCGTACATGCACACATCAAGGAACTTGACGAGCGTCTCCACAACAATCCCGACGCCTTCATCTTCATGCCCTACGTTATCTTTGAACGGAAAGAAGACAACCGCACCGTGAATAGTTACAACTGTCCTGTGGTGTCGGGCTACAGCGACGTGGTACGAAGTGCCATTGCTCCCAAGACGCGACTGGACTCACCCGTCATCAATTTCGCCGACGAGAAACTGCTCAGAAAGCAAATTTCCGACTATATGCACACCCTTGGCGTGAAACGTCAGGTAACAAATGCCGCTATGGATAAGGCCATAGAAGTTCAACGGCAATACGAGCTCGACATGAAGCAGCATTGCGAGGAAATTCTGGAGCATTCGCGCCAGCAACACCGTCTCACCATCCTGCTTGCCGGCCGTCCCTACCATACCGACCCACTTATCCAGCACAAACTTTCGGAAATGATTGCCGGACTGGGAGTAAACGTCATTAGCGACGACATTGTGCGCGGCGACCTCAAGACCGGTACCGGCGACACATATCTCGTGAAGCAATGGGCCTACATGAACCGCATCATCAAATCGGGTCAATGGGCTGCCGAACAGCCGGACGACATCCATTTCGTGCAAATGACATCCTTCGGCTGCGGTCCCGATGCCTTTATCCAGGACGAGATTCGCGACATTCTGCGTGCACACCATAAGCCCTTCACTTTGCTCAAGATAGACGATGTGAGCAACACCGGCAGCTTGAAGCTCCGTGTGCGGTCGCTCATCGAATCGCTCAAGCAAAAGAAGACTCTGTCCGCTGACAGCACTGACGAGACCAATGTGGAAGCCAGTGAGCAACTGTCAGGCGCTGACACCGAGAAGCAGAACCGCAACGCAAAAGAGACTGCCGCCAACGGCACCGTTTCTCCCATGCGCCGCCATATTCTCGCCCCCTATTTTACGGAATACCTTACACCCCTGCTTCCACCCCTCACCCGTCTGATAGGTTTCGATGTAGAGATTATGCCACCCAGCGATCCAGAAAGTGCTGAGCTGGGTCTGCAATACGCTAACAACGAAATCTGCTATCCTGCCACCCTCATCGTGGGTGATGTGGTGAAAGCGCTCAAATCCGGACGCTACGACTTGAAGAATACCAGTGTGGTGATGTCGCAGACAGGAGGCCAATGCCGTGCCACGAACTACGCCGCCCTCATAAAGAAGGCCATGATAGCCAACGGCTTCGGGGATGTTCCCCTTATCACACTTGGAGTATCGACCAACGCCAAGGAAGACGACCAGCAGAACGGAGCACTGGATGTGCCCTGGTTCAAGATGGCACCCATCATCACCACAACCCTGCTCTACGGAGACACCATCTCCAAGATGTTCCACGCCTCCGTGGTGCGCGAGAAAGCCGGATGTGAGGGCAAGGCGACCGAGTTGCGCGACAAATATCTGAATCTGGCAAGCGACCCCATTCTCGCCAACAATCCGAAGGGCCTGATGGACCTTATCAGTAAGGCCGCTGCCGAGTTCGATGAAATCACAGCAGACAAGGCCCTGCCTGCCGTGGGTATTGTGGGTGAGATTTTCCTTAAGTTCAATCCCTTCGCCCACCAGTTCCTCGCCCGCCGTATTATCGAGCGTGGCATAGAAGTAGTGCCACCACTGCTCTCACCGTTCTTCCTTCAAGATTTTGTCAATCTCATCTTACAAAAGCATTTGGGACTGAAACGCACTCATGTACCCGACTTCGTAGTGCGGAGTCTCTACACCCTCATCTGGCGGCGCCAGCAGAAGATTAACAAGATTGCTTCGCGATTCCGTTACTTCCGGCCCTTCACCAATATTTTCGAAGAAGCCCGCGAAGTACAGGGCATCGTCTCCTATGCCGCTCAGTTCGGTGAGGGCTGGCTTTTGCCCAGTGATATCGTTTCATTCGTTCATCAAGGGGTAAACAATGTAGCCAGTCTCCAACCTTTCGGATGTATTGCCAACCACATCATTTCCAAGGGAATAGAGAAAAAGCTCAAGAAGATGTTCCCGCAGCTCAACCTTGTGTCGCTCGACTTCGACGCAGGAGTTTCTGCCGTGAACGTCACCAACCGACTGCTTCTCTTCCTTGACGGCATCGAATCGGCAGAGCAACCTGTCAACGTGCCTGTTAACACTCAAAATACAGTCTTGAGAACTTGAAAACAAAAACCCTGACGCGGAAGATTGTTCCCCGCGTCAGGGTAAATAACTAAAATATACCGCAAAACACTTAAAATAAACGGCTGGAGAAGAAAAAGATTACGGTAATTTTATTAACTTTGCAACAAACTTTTCGAAAGCCGACATTAAGGCAAAACTAACGCCTACGGCCGAGCGACAAAAGACAGAAATCATTGATACACAAGATGAGTATCCCCCAAAAGACCCGTACGCTGACAGAGACCGTGGAGAAGCTATCGCGGCCGGAATCCCTCAAAGGACTCTTTCACCAGCATCGTGACGGCTACCCACTTCCTTCAGGAATGGCTCTTGAAGAGATTATTTCATTGTCAAGGGCTATTCTCTTCCCAGGTTATTTCGGTAAGTCGCAGGTCAATGTACGTACATTGAAATACCAAATTGGCGTCAATGTGGAACGTCTCTATAAGTTGCTCTCCGAACAAGTGTTGGCAGGGCTCTGCTTCAGTCAGGACTCTTGCGAAGACCGTAACAGTCTGGAACAGCAACGAGAGGCCGCCAAGGACATCGCTGCCAAACTCATTGAACGGTTGCCCGACATCCGCAGTGTGCTGGCTACCGATGTAACGGCAGCCTATAACGGCGACCCGGCAGCAGAAAGCCATGCAGAAATTCTCTCTTGCTATCCCGTCATCAAAGCCCTTACCAACTACCGTATCGCCCATGAGCTCTATCTGCTCGGCGTGCCCCTCATTCCACGCATGATGACGGAAATGGCCCATTCAGAAACAGGAATGGACATTCATCCAGGCGCCAAGATAGGTAATTACTTTACCATCGATCACGGAACAGGCGTGGTGATAGGCGCTACCTGTATTATCGGCAATAATGTGAAACTCTACCAAGGAGTAACCCTCGGAGCCAAGAGCTTTCCTCTCGACGCTGATGGCAACCCCATAAAAGGCATTCCACGTCATCCCATCATCGAAGACGATGTAGTGATTTACGCCAACGCCACTGTGCTGGGCCGTATCACCATCGGCAGAGGTTGTGTGGTAGGAGCCAACACCTGGGTGATGGAAGACATGGCCCCACAGACAAAAATATACAACAAACAATAAACAATAAACCAAAAACAATGGAATTTGAACTCATCGCCAAGACATTCATGGGACTCGAGCCCGTCTTGGCACAGGAGCTCACCCAACTGGGTGCAAACAACGTACAGATTGGCAGAAGAATGGTGTCGTTCACCGGCGACAAGGAGATGATGTACCGGGCGAACTTCCAACTGCACACTGCCATCCGAATCCTCAAACCTATCAAACACTTCAAGGCTCGCTCTGCGGAGGATGTCTATGAAGAGGTCAAGAAGATTGACTGGAGTCAGTACATCCAGAAGGGAAAGACCTTCAGCGTAGACTCGGTGGTCTACTCTGAGGAGTTCCGCAATTCGCGCTTTGTAACCTACAAGGTGAAGGACGCCATCGTGGACCAGTTCCGTGAGAACACCGGAGAACGTCCGAATATCTCTGTCAGCAACCCTGACATCCGACTGCACATTCATATTGCAGAAGATGATGCCACCCTCTGTCTTGATTCGAGCGGTGAGAGCCTTCACCGCCGCGGCTATCGGCAGGAAAGCGTGGAGGCTCCTCTCAATGAGGTGCTTGCCGCAGGTATGATTCTGATGACAGGATGGAAAGGTGAAACCGACTTCATCGACCCGATGTGCGGTTCGGGCACCATCATCATTGAGGCTGCCCTCATCGCCCGAAACATATCGCCCGGCGTATTCCGTAAAGAATATGCCTTCGAAAAATGGCCCGACTTTGATCAGGAGCTTTTCGACCGCATCTACAATGACGACTCGCAAGAACGTGACTTCCAACATCACATCTACGGCTACGATGTGGACATGAAGGCTGTAAACACCGCCCGTCTGAACATCAAGGCAGCCGGCCTGTCCAATGATATCACTGTAGAATGCCAGGATTTCAAGGATTTCAAGAAGCCGGCGGAGAAGAGCATCATCGTGATGAATCCGCCCTATGGCGAACGCATTTCCACACCCAATCTGCTTGGAACCTACCGCATGATTGGCGAACGTCTGAAGCACGAGTTCGCCGGCAACGAAGCATGGATTCTCAGTTACAAGGAAGAATGTTTCGAACAAATCGGACTAAAGCCCAGCATCAAGATACCTCTTTACAACGGCAGCCTGGAATGTGAATTCCGCAAGTACACCATGTTCGACGGAAAGATGAAAGAGTTCCGCTCCGAAGGCGGCATTGTGAAGACCGAGGAGGAGAAACGGGAAATGGCTCAGAAGCACCGCTTCAAGAAGAACCGGGAATTCAAGCAGCGCCTCGAAGAAGAAGAAAGCAATGAGGAAGGAGATATTCGTTCCTTCACTTTCCACAAGCACGACATGGGCAACATCTTCGGCCGTAAGGGCTATTCTCAAGACCGTCGCAAAGAAGGACGGGGTTCTTTCCGTTCCGGACGCGATAATTGGGACGACGAGCCGGAAGAACGGCGAGGCAAACGTTCCGACAGACGTGAATATGGCAGTGGCCGTCATTCTGACTACGGAGGTAAGCGCCGTTTCGACAATGGCGGCAAGCGCTTCGACAAAGGCGGTAAATACAACCGCAAGAACGGAGGCTCACGTCACAACTACGACGACGAGGATTAATCTGAATTCTCGCTCGCTACTAAAGCATAGGCCCTTGCCGGCTCCAACTGCAGGCTTCGGCCTATGTTCTCTGTTTCGGGAGAAGTCATTCTTCGTCGTATCGTTCCCTTCAGGCACTCCGGTCACCGTTCCGCTCAAAGAAGGTACGACGAGTGAATTCCAATCCAAGGATGATATTCCATGACGCTTTTCATGGCTGTTGTCCTGTCTGTTACTATGTTCTGACTCATCCTCACTATCCAAAAAGAACTACCGATGAACAAAACATTGCATCTTTTCACCACATTATTAATACTTCTGCTGTATCAAGCCCCAACGATGGCACAAAAACAATTCACACTGGAAGACTTGAACTTCGGTGGTAACAACTACCACAACATGGTGGCCAAGAACCGGTGGACCACCTGGTGGGGCAACAAGTTGGTACGCACCGATGTGGAGGAATGTGTCCTGGTCGACACCAAGAAAGGGAGTGAACAGAAACTGTTTACTCTTGAGGAAATGAACCAATGGCTCGGCACTTCCAAGGACAATAAGCTGCAGGCGCTCTACGACGCTTCATTTCCTTATGCCGACAAGCCCTACGTGCTGATTGAAACAGGCGGCAAGCGCTATCTCGTAGACTTCATGTCGCACAAGGTGGTCTTTGAGCAATCTGCGAAAGAAGAAAGCAATGCTGACTGGAATGAGAAAAGCCGGAGCACAGCTTTCACACGCAACTACAACCTCTTCGTAAGAACTGCCAATGGTGAAGAAAGACAAATTACCAATGACGGCTCACGTAATATACTCTATGGAACGAGCGTTCACCGTGATGAATTTGGCTACAGCAAAGGAACATTCTGGAGTCCTGACGGAAAATTGCTCGCCTTTACTCGACAGGATCAGAGCATGGTGACGGACTTCCCCCTAGTGGATATTCCTGAAGTAGACTGGAAGCCAGCAAAAGGACAAAGCCGTTGTGCCACGCCGGCACCGGAGAAATATCCCATGGCAGGCGAAACAAGTCATAAAGTCTACATAGGCATCTATAATGTGGCAACAGGTGACACGCTCTATCTCAAAACCGGCGACCCCACTGACCGCTATTTCACAAATCCGGCTTGGAGCCCCGATTCAAAAACCATCTACCTCTTTGAGCTCAACCGCGACCAAAACGACTGCAGACTGGTAAGCTATGACGCCAAAACAGGGAAAAAACTGAAAGAACTTTATCGGGAGACTGACGCAAAGTATGTGGAACCTTTGCACCCCATCGTCTTCTTGCCCTGGAACAGTGACCAGTTCGTCATGCAGAGTCAGAAGGACGGATTCAACCACCTATACTTATTTAATGTAAAGGGAAAGCAAATCCGCCAGTTGACTTCCGGGGAATGGGTGGTTATGGAGATGATAGGATTTGACAACAAGTCGCGCTCCATCGTCTATGCCTCCAACGAAAATGACCCCATCCAGCGCAATCTCTGGAAAGTAAAAGTAGACAACGGACGCCGCACTCTTCTTGATAACGGAAGGGGATGGCACAACGGTCAGCTCTCTCCCGACGGTTCCCTGTTAGTGGATAATTATCAGGAACCCACCGTGCCGCGAAAAATTGACATCGTCAATGTGGGGAACGGCAGGCACACATCATATTTTACAGCAGAAAATCCATGGAAAGACTATAAGGTGCCCGAATACAGATGTGGCACCGTGAAAGCGGCCGACGGCACCACCGACCTTTACTATAGAATGGTAATGCCTGTGGACTTCGACCCCAACAAGAAATATCCCACCATTATATATGTATATGGTGGTCCCCATGCCCATAACGTGGATGCACGTTGGCATTACGCCAGTCGTGGCTGGGAAACCTACATGGCACAGAAAGGATACCTGCTTTTCATTCTTGACAACAGAGGCAGCGAAAACAGGGGGAAGGCTTTTGAACAAGTTACTTTCCGTCACTTGGGCATCGAAGAAATGAAAGACCAGATGGAGGGAGTGCGTTATCTCAAGAGCCTCAGCTATGTAGACAGCACACGTATCGGTGTTCACGGATGGAGTTTCGGTGGTTTCATGACCACCAATCTCATGACCACCTATCCAGACGTATTTAAGGTGGGCGTGGCAGGAGGTCCCGTCGTTGACTGGAAATGGTACGAGGTAATGTATGGAGAACGATACATGGACACACCTCAGACCAATCCGGAGGGCTACGCCGAAAGCAGTCTGTTGCCTAAAGCCAAAAACTTGAAAGGCAAGTTGCAGATTATCATCGGACTCAACGACCCCGTGGTAGTACCTCAGCATGCCTTCACGTTCCTCAAGGCCTGCATTGCTGCCGGAACTCAACCGGACTTTTTCGTCTATCCGGGCGAGCCACACAATATGCGTGGTCATCAGTCCACACATCTTCATGAACGCATTTCACAATATTTTGACGACTATCTAAAATAACAACACTCTAAGAAAGGCTTTTTCTGCACTATGATAATGACTGATTCTTCTCGTTTCTCTCAACTCCGCAACAACACCTTTCGGTTTTTACTGGTTTCCTGGTTGCTGACATTTCTTCCAATCGCAGCCTGGGCTGGTGACGAAGCCGTGCTTGCCCGTCTGAAGCAACTACCTGGAGTGACTAACGTCAAGGAAATTCTGAGCAGTGTCTATGACAACAAATACGTTATGTCAGTAGAGCAGGAGGTAGATCCCATCCATCATCAAGGAGGCACCTTCAAACAGCGTGTCATAGTATGTCATGTAGGATTTGACCGTCCTACCGTGCTAGTCACCGAAGGCTACGATGCGAACTACGCTCTTGACGAGGATTACCAGGAAGAGTTGTCAAGACTGCTCGACGCCAACCTCATCTTTGTAGAATACCGATATTTCGCACAATCCACTCCCAATCCCTGCAACTGGAAATATCTCACGGTTGAAAATTCGCTTTATGACCTCCACCATGTCAACAAGCTCTTCCATAGCCTCTATTCCGGCAAATGGATTGCTACAGGTATCAGCAAAGGCGGACAGACATGCATGTTCTATCGTGCTTGGTTTCCAGATGATGTAGCGTTGAGTGTCCCCTATGTCGCTCCACTCAATAAAGACGTGGAGGACCGTCGTCCTCAGAAGTTTATCGAAGACGAAGTGTCAACACCTGACAACCGACAGATTGTGAAGGATTTTCAACTTACAGCTCTCAAACGGAAAGCAGCCTTGATGCCTTCTTTTGAAAAGCTCGTCAACGACAAGCATCTTACATTCCGCGTCCCCCTCTCTGAAATTTATGATTATTGTGTCCTGGAATACTCATTCGCCGTATGGCAGTGGGGACATTCAATGACGGATATTCCCGCGTCAAACGCGCCCGACTCTGTCATCTTCAAGGAGCTCGTCAATATTAGCGGCCCGAAATATTTTGCTGAGGAATCACCTTTTCTGCCATTCAACATTCAGGCAGCACGTGAACTAGGTTACTATAGTTACGATGTCAAACCTCTACGTCCTTATATTTCCTTGTCCTCGGCTGATGGATACATGCATAGGATAATGCTGCCCGAAGAATTTAAGGATATGGAATTCGACCCCACGTTATACAAAAAAACGGTAGATTTCCTAAAGCACAACGATCCCGAAATGATTTACATTTACGGAAGCCTCGATCCATGGAGCTCTACAGGAGTGGCACAACTAAAATTTCTGAAACGAAAGAATAACATCCATGTCTTCACTTTGCCAGGAGGCTGTCACTCTACGCGCATCAAATCATTCCCAAAAGATACTCGAGACCAGATTCTGAAGATATTTGAAAAAGTATTGGGTGAAGAAGTCCACTGGAAAGAAGCCATTTAAAAGAAAAGAAAGTCAGATATTCTGACTATAATAATACATTCAATTTTCATAACCCACAACATCATGAAAATACTATTGTTAGGTAGCGGTGGCCGCGAGCACGCCCTCGCTTGGAAAATAGCTCAAAGTCCTAAGTGCGAACACCTCTTCATTGCTCCTGGCAATGCGGGAACCACTGAAGTAGGCGAAAACGTTGCTATCGGTGTAAACGAATTCGACAAACTTAAAGATTTTGTCGCAGACAATGCCATTGACATGGTTGTCGTGGGACCCGAAGATCCGTTGGTAAACGGCATCTATGATGTTTTCAAAGCCGATGACAGGACAAAGAACATTCCCGTGATTGGCCCTTCGAAAGCCGGCGCACAGCTGGAAGGAAGCAAAGACTTTGCAAAAGCATTCATGAAACGCTACAATATTCCCACGGCTGCCTATGAAACTTTCGACGGCAACAGTCTGGAAGAGGGACTGAAATTTCTGGAGACACTCAAGCCGCCTTATGTGCTGAAAGCAGACGGACTGGCAGCAGGAAAAGGCGTACTCATTCTTCCGACTCTTGAGGAAGCTAAACGTGAACTTAAGGAAATGCTTGGCGGAATGTTTGGAAAGGCATCGGCCAAAGTCGTCATCGAAGAATTCCTGTCAGGAATCGAATGTTCTGTATTCGTACTCACAGACGGGAAGCACTATAAGATTCTCCCCGAGGCAAAAGACTATAAGCGCATCGGCGAGCATGACACAGGTCTGAACACAGGAGGCATGGGCAGTGTATCCCCGGTTCCATTTGCCACAAAAGAGTGGATGAAAAAGGTGGAAGACCGTATCATACGGCCTACTGTGGAAGGACTGGCCGAAGAAAATCTCGACTACAAGGGCTTCATCTTCTTCGGTCTCATTAACGTAAAGGGAGAACCAATGGTCATCGAATACAACTGCCGCATGGGCGACCCTGAGACCGAAACTGTAATGCTGCGTCTTAAGAGCGACATCGTAGACCTCTTCGATGGAGTGGCTCAAGGTAATCTTGACCAGAAGGAAATTGCGTTTGACGACAGGGCTGCTGTGTGTGTGATGCTTGTCAGCGGTGGTTATCCACAGGCCTACAAGAAAGGATTCCCTATCACCGGCATTGACCAAGTGGAGGGCAGCATCGTATTCCATTCCGGAACGGCCATGAAAGACGGTCAAATAGTTACCAACGGAGGCCGTGTCATCTCCGTCTCTTCCTATGGCAAGGACAAGGAGGAGGCCCTCAAGAAGAGTTTTGCCGAAGCTCAGAAAATACAATTCTCCGGAAAATACTTCCGCAGTGACATCGGACAAGACCTGTGATTAATTCATAATTCATAATGCATAATTCATAATTTTAATGCATAATGCATTATTAGTGCATAATGTAATGCATAAAGCATGATGGAGCAAAGGGCAACGGTGGGTGAACACATAGAGGTGTTCGGTATTAATTGTTCCGTTCGGCGTAATTTTGCGTCCCCCTCTGTGAAGTTTCCCGCCGCAGCCCGCACTGAAAATCTACAGGTCCCCGCTGCAAGACCTGCAACGGCACTGCCGCCCATGTTGCAGAATATAAAGTGACTGCTCACTATAAGTACTGCAATGCCTGAATGGAAAGGCAACATGAACGAAATATATGATACATAGATTACAGAACAGGATAGCGGAATCGAGAGTGGCCCTCCCTTGGACTACTGTCTTTTGCCTGATTATATGGCTGATAGGAGGAACCATCGAGAAAGGACTGTGGCTTCAGTTCTTTCTTCTTGGACTTTCTACGCTGATGATGATGGCACTTAATAAAGTCAACGCCCTCATCAGAATCTACAGTCGTATGGTATCATGTTCATATATTGTCATGTGCACAATGGCTGTCTATCTCTACGACTCGCTACAGGCTTCTGTCGTATCGCTCTCGCTCATCGTCTTCTATTTTGCTCTTTTCCATGCTTATCAGGACAAGCGTGCCGTAGGCTGGGTTTTCTATGCGTTTGTATCGCTCAGTGTGGGCAGCATCTTTTTCGTCCAGTTACTGTATTTCATCCCACTAATGTGGATGCTTCTTGCCACGAATGTCCTCGCCTTTAGTGTTCGCACCTTTTTCTCGTCCATTCTCGGCACTCTCCTACCCTATTGGTTCCTCGGAGCTTACTGCCTATGGACAAACGAGACTCAAGAACTGGTCCATCACTTTACACGACTAGTTACGAATGAAGGGTTGTTCTGCTATAATAGCATAGACATCCACCGCTGGGTAACAATCGCCATTGTTGCAGCTTTGGCACTAACGGGCATCATACATTTCCTGCGCAACAGTTTCCGCGACAAGATTCGAACACGCATGATTTATGAGATGTTCATTGTTGTGGATATCGCCATTTTCATCGCCATGGTGATCTTTCCGGGTTATGCCGATCCGCTCCTTGCTATGCTCATCGCCACGACCGCACCACTGATAGGTCACTATCTCGCTCTCACGCATACACGGCTGACCAACATCAGCTTCTTTGTCATCATCATCATCACCCTCCTCACCACCTGTTATAATTTATGGATGTAATCAACGACATTCTCATGCAATACGGCTATTGGGGAATGCTGCTTGCTGCCCTCCTTGCCGGCAGCTTCTTCCCTTTCAGTAGTGAAGCTGTCATGTTAGGATTGCTCGCCGCTGGTCTTCACCCTGTTCCTCTCGTAATCTATGGAACAATAGGAAATGTCGGGGGCGGCATGTTCAACTATTTCATCGGTCATCTCGGTCGCCTAGACTGGATAGAGCGATACCTTCATGTAAAGAAGTCCAGTCTTGACCGGGCACAGCACTTCATGGCGGGCCACGGGGCATGGATGGGATTTTTTGCGTTTCTTCCTGTCATCGGTTCCGCCATTACCATCATGTTAGGATTTATGAGGGCCAATGTCCTCATTTCATTTACCTCCATGACTATAGGCAAGTCGCTACGTTATGCTCTCATGATGTACAGTGTATATCTGATAGTTTAAATTCTTTGCTTCCTTATTCACAAATGACATTGCGGATTCCATCGTCTCGAAATATCAGCCACAGACTGCTTTATAAAGCCTCGAAGGGCGGCAACAAACTGAATGAAGTCATGTACTTACTGACTTCTTTTATTGCGGCAGTCCTTCTTTTGTGCCTCAACACAGGATGCACAAAGAAAGAAACAGGAAAACAGCACATGGTGGTGGTTTCCATAGAGCCCTACCGCTATTTCACCTCCCAAATTGGTGGAGATAAGGTAAATGTCACCACCCTCGTTCCCAAAGGCAGCAGCCCGGAGACCTATGAGCCGACAGCCAAACAGATGCTTGAGGTAGCACAGTCGGAACTCTACCTTCAAATAGGCTCCACTACGTTTGAACGGACATGGACTGAAAGGTTCTTGCAGAACAGTGACCGGCTGAAGACCATTGATACCAGTAAAGGACTCGCCATTATCAGCAACGGTCACGGAGACAATGACCCGCACATCTGGATGAGCTTCCGCAATGCACAGGTCATAGCCAAAAACATTTGCGAGGCACTGTGTGACATGAGTCCTTCCGACTCGTCCTTTTTCCAAAACAGACTGGAAGTTTTTCTCCAAAAAATCAAGAAGCAGGATTTACAGGCCCAGCAAAAGACAGCTCATTTAACGCACCGTAGCTTTCTCATTTATCATCCTGCCCTCACTTATTTTGCCCGCGACTATCACCTGCATCAGCTCTCAATAGAGCAGGACGGCAAGGAACCTTCTGCAAGACAACTTGCACAACTCATTTCCACAGCCAAAGCCAACGAGGTGAAAGTAATGCTCGTACAACAGGAATTTGCCAACCGCAACAATCAAGTAATTGAGCAGGCTCTCCATATAAAACCTGTTACCATTAATCCACTCAGTTACGACTGGGACAAAGAACTGTTACGCACTGCACAATCTATCTCTCAAGGCAAATAGTCCGACAAAAGCAGACTGATACTTCTCGTTTTCAAGGGCCAGGGTATCCATGAGCACATTTTCAACGCACTCACGACAAACATTGAAGGCCGGCTTAACCCCACATATACTGTCCGTCACTATAACAACACATAGGAAATGTCCACTGTTAATATCGTTCTGAAAGACATCACCGTCCGTTACGGCGAGAAAACCGTTCTCGAACATGTGAACCTCCGTGTGGAAGACCACGATTATCTCGGCATTATCGGTCCTAACGGAGGTGGAAAGACCACACTTGTAAAAGTCATCCTCGGCATGATGAAGCCAGCTGAGGGTGAGGTGTTATATTTCCGAGACGGGAAGCAAGTAAAGAATCTCACCATGGGATACTTGCCACAATACAATAACATTGACCGTAAGTTCCCGATTTCTGTCTACGATGTCGTACTGAGCGGTTTGACAGATCAAAAGTGCTGGTTCCGACCCTTCACCAGGCAACAACGTCAGCAAGTTGAAGATACCATAGACCGGATGGAACTCCGGGGTCTGGAGCACCGACATATCGGAGCTCTCAGTGGTGGTCAACTTCAACGTGCACTTCTCGCTCGTGCCGTTGTGAGTTGTCCCGAAGTGCTGATTCTCGACGAGCCAAATACCTATGTCGACAAGAAATTCCAAGAGCAGATGTATCAGATGTTGACCGACATCAACAGCCTTTGCACCCTTATCGTTGTCACCCACGACGTCGCCTCCATACTCCCCTCTGCCAAACATTTTGCCTGTGTCAATCATAAGCTCCATTGCCACCAGGCAGGAGAAGTGCCGGTGGAAAAATTGGAGCAGCATCTCTCAGAGATTTAGATCATATTCTCCATATAGTCTTATATTTTTACAGTCCCAAGCAATAAAGACTATAAAATACTATTACAGTCTAATACAAATAACTCATTGAGCCCCAACCCGTCTGAATATACGGGTTAGGGCTTTTTGTAAAGTGAGCATTCAATCAAGACATTTTCAATAGCTCCACAGAAACTACCGTCATCATCTAGTACAAAATAGGTGAGTCAGTAAAATTTAGCGCCTTTGACGACTTTTCTGAATTCACTTGTCTATTCTAAGCTGTTTATACTAAGTTTCTTATCAATTAGAATAGATTTAACCAAAACGCTTGTTATCTTTTTTAAAAGCCATCACAGAAAAGTCGTTACTTGAAACGCTTTCACTTAAAAGCCATCACATATAGGTATTGTTTTCTTAATATTAACTCAAAAATCATAAAATTAA